>DAORHX010000093.1:0-10461 GCA_035438245.1 Rubrivivax sp. | reverse complement strand
GGCGCTGCGCGGCCAGAAGCGCACGTCCAGCTACAGCGCGGCGCGCGGCGCGCAGCTCGGCTGGGTGCGTGCCGCCGGCGTCGAGCTGGCGCGGCAGAACGTCCAGCTCAACGCCATCGCGCAGAACTTCGTCGACAACCCGACCTACTTTCCGCCCGAGGTGCAGGCCAACCCGGCGTTTCAGGAGCGGCTGAAGCGCGAGGTGCCGCTGGGCCGGCTGGTGACCGGCGACGAGGATGCCCTGTTCGCCGCCTACCTGGCCAGCGACGCCGCCGCCTGCTTCGTCGGCCAGGTGTTCCCGGTGTGCGGCGGCTGGGTCGCGTAGGGACCGCCTACAGATGGCTGCAGAACGCGGGCGCGTCCGACCAGCGCTCGTTCATGCCGTCGACAGGGGTGATCGTCAGGCGCGACAGCTCTTCTTCGGACACGCCCTCCAGGCAACCGAGGTTCACGCCGAACATCTTGCCGATCGGCGTGTCGGTGCCGATGCCGAAGGGCCGCACGCCGCAGTGCCGGCAGAAGTAGTGCTGGTTCTTGCGCGTGTGGAACAGGTACTGCGTCAGCGCCTGCTCGCCGCCCAGCAGGCGCACGCCGCCTTCGCGCGCCACCGCGGGCCAGAAACGCGTGCGCCGGCAGATCGAGCAGTTGCAGCGGTAGGTGGGCTGCTCCAGGTCCAGGTCGGCCTCGAAGCGCACCGCGCCGCAGTGGCAGCTGCCCAGGTATGTCTTCAGCATTCTCGGGCTCCTTCCAGATCGTGCATGCCCACACGCCGCCGCGCCGCGGCATGACGCGACTGTAGCGACGAGCACCCGTTGCCGGAATGGACCAGGCGCTGCGTCGACAATGGCAGCATGCGCGCGCCGCCGCCCCTGACCCTGCCGCGCCGGATGATCGGCACCGTGCTGCTGGCGCTGCTGCTCGCCGGCTGTGCCGCCCCGCTGCCCACGGTGCCGCGCACCCCCTCGCATGCGGCCACCGATACGGCCGGCACCACGCTTGCCCGCAGCCTGGCGCACCTGGTGGAGGCACATCCGGGCGTGTCCGGCCTGCACATGTTCACCGACCCGCACGATGCCTTCGCCGGGCGCGTGGTGCTGGCCGATACCGCCGAGCGCACGATCGACGCGCAGTACTTCATCTGGCACGACGACGTGGTCGGCGTGCTGCTGTGGCGGGCGCTGTGGCAGGCGGCCGAGCGCGGCGTGCGCGTGCGCCTGCTGCTCGACGATGCCAACGGCAGCGCGGCGCTGGACCCGCTGCTGGCCGCGCTGGACGCGCACCCGCACATCGAGCTGCGGCTGTACAACCCCTTCGTCGATCGCGGGTCGCGCGCCTGGGGTTATGCCAGCGACTTCGGCCGGCTGAACCAGCGCATGCACAACAAGTCCTTCACCGCCGACAACCAGGTCAGCATCGTCGGCGGCCGCAACATCGCCGACGAGTATTTCGGCGCGGCCGAAGGGCTGGGCTTCGCCGACGTGGACGTCAGCGCCATCGGCCCGGTGGTGCGCGAGGTGTCGAAGGAATTCGACGTCTACTGGAACAGTGCGTCGGCCTACCCGGCCGCGCCCTTCGTCGGCGCGGGCGGGGCGGCTGCCGAAGCCGCGCTGCGGGCGCGCTTCGACGCGGTGCAGGACGACCCGCGCGCGCAGGACTTCCTGCTCGCGCTGCACGAGTCGGCGTTCCTGCGCGACCTGGTGGCGCACCGGCTGCAGATCGAGTGGGCCAGCGCGCACGTGCTGTACGACGACCCGGCCAAGACGCTGGACGGCGGCGCCGACGACAGGCTGCTGCTGATGCCGGTGCTGCTGCAGCGCATGGGCGATCCGCAGCGCAGCCTGGACATCGTGTCGCCGTACTTCGTGCCCGGCGCTGTCGGCACCGCGGGGCTGGCCGAGGTGGCGCGCCGCGGCGTGCGCGTGCGGGTGCTGACGAACTCGCTGGCCTCGTCCGACGAGCGCGTGGTGCACGCCGGCTACCTGAAGCGGCGCCACGACCTGCTGCGCGCCGGCGTCGAGTTGTACGAGATGAAGCCCGGCGCGGCCGACGCGTCGCTGCGCGTGCGCGGGCGCATCGGGCCGGCCAAGGTGGCGGGGTTGCATGCGAAGAGCTACGCGGTGGACGGCCAGCGGGCGTTCATCGGCTCCTTCAATTTCGACCAGCGCTCGACGCACCTGAACACCGAGATGGGGCTGGTGATCGACAGCCCGGCGTTCGCCGCCGAACTGGCGGCGGTGCTGGACAACGCGCTGGAATATGCGTACAGCGTGCGGCTCGCGCCGGACGGCCGGAACCTGCAGTGGCTGGAGCAGCGGCCATCGGGCGAGCGCATCGTCCACGACGTCGACCCGGAGACGACGGCGTGGCAGCGCTTCCAGGTCGGCTTCCTGGCCGGCTTCCCCATCGACTGGCTGCTCTGAACGCCGGTCAGAACGGGTATTGCCGCGCCTGCGTCTGCAGCGTGATCCAGCGCAGCTCGGTGAACTCGGCGATGGCGGCCTTGCCGCCGAAGCGGCCGATGCCGCTGCCCTTGACGCCGCCGAAGGGCATCTGCGCCTCGTCGTGCACCGTCGGGCCGTTGACGTGGCAGATGCCCGAGTCGATCCTGCGCGCCACCTGGAAGGCGCGCGCCAGGTCGCGGCCGAAGACCGCCGCCGACAGGCCGTAGTCGTTGTCGTTGGCGCAGGCCACCGCCTCCTCGACGCCGTCGACGCGCACGATCGCCTTCACCGGGCCGAAGGTCTCCTCGCGGTAGATGCGCATGGCCGGCGTGACGTGGTCGAGCAGCGTCGCCGGCATCAGCGTGCTCGTCGCCTTCTCGCCGCACACCAGCCGGGCGCCCTTGGCGACGGCGTCGTCGATCAGCGCGTTGCAGTGCTCGACGGTGCCCATGCCGATGACCGAGCCCAGCACCACCGGCTCGGGCTTGCGCGGGTCGCCCAGCGGCAGCGCCTTGGCCTTGGCGGCGAACTTCCTGACGAAGTCGTCGGCCACCTTGGCGTCGACGACGATGCGTTCGGTGCTCATGCAGATCTGGCCGCTGTTGGCGAAGCAGCCGAAGGCGGCGGCATTGACCGCGTCGTCCAGGTCGGCGTCGTCCAGGATGACCAGCGGCGCCTTGCCGCCGAGCTCGAGCACCGCCGGCTTCAGGTGCCTGGCGCAGGTCATCGCGATGAGGCGGCCGACCCGGGTCGAGCCGGTGAAGTTGACGCGCCGCAGTGCCGGGTGCACGACCATCGCCTCGACCACCGCGCCGGCATCGGCCGGGGCGTTGGTCAGGTAGTTGACGACCCCCGGCGGGAAGCCGGCGTCGGCGAAGGCCTCGATGATCAGCGCATGCGTGCGCGGGCAGTTCTCGCTGCCCTTCAGGATGACGGTGTTGCCGCAGGCCAGCGGCGTGGCGATGGCGCGCACGCCCAGGATCACCGGCGCGTTCCACGGCGCCAGCCCCAGCACCACGCCGGCCGGCACGCGCACGCCCATCGCCAGGCTGCCCGGCACGTCCGACGGAATCACCTCGCCGGCGACCTGCGTGGTCAGCGCCGCGGCCTCGCGGATCATGCCGGCGGCGAGCATGACGTTGAAGCCGGCCCACATGGCGGTGGCGCCGGTTTCGGCGGCCACCGCTTCGACGAAAGCGGGCGTCTTCGCCTCCAGCGCGTCGGCCGCCTTCAGCAGCAGCGCGCGGCGTTCGGACGGGCCGACTTCGCTCCACGTGCGGAAGGCCTCGGCCGCGGCTTCCACCGCCATCACGGCGTCGGCCGGCGAGCAGGCCGGTGCGCGTGTGGCCACGCTGCCGTCTAGCGGGTTGCGGCGCTCGAAGGTGGCGTTGCGTTCGGCCGTGACTTTGAGGCCGTTGATCAGCATCGACAGATCGGACATGGTCGGGTTCCTTTGCGGTGGTCTATCGGGTTCGCTGTTGCGCGTTGATGCGCCTTCATTCCATCGTTCGCCGGCTTTGCGCAAGAAGGACAAGGCGTCAGGGCCCCATCACTGCGCCGGTCTTGCCTGTGCGTAGATGCGAAGCACAGTTCCTCGACGCGCGATGAGGCCTCAAATGAAATCGAACAACCTGGTGCGTTCCCATTCTGAAGTGCAAAGCGACCAGGATGGTCTGAAGAACTCTTGCCCAGCCGCGACCGTGCTTGGACTGTTCGTACGAGGGCTGGTGAGCCAAGCCGCAGCCGCAGCTGCGAGGCCGCGTTTCGTTGTATATACTCCGCGTGCATATTCCAGAAGATGAAATGGGCTTGACCAAGGTCTTTCGCAGCGGCAACTCGCAGGCAGTCAGGATCCCGCGCGAGTTCCAGTTCGACACCGCCGAGGTCGAGATCGAAAGGCGCGGCGACGAGGTCGTGCTACGCCGGCCGCGCCGCGACCTGCGCCGTGCCTTCGATGCGCTGGCGGCCATACCGGCCGACTTCTTTGCCGAGGGCCGCGAAGACACCCCGGCGCAGCTGCGGGAAGACCTGTGATGCCGGTGTCGAAGCTGCTCGACACCAACATCTGCATCTACATCGCGCGCAACCGGCCGCCCTCGGTGGCGCGCCGCTTCGCTCGCGCAGCGCCCGGCTCGCTCGCCATATCCATCATCACCTGGGGCGAGCTGTGCTTCGGCGCCGCCAAGAGCGTCGATCCCGCGCGGGTGCAGTCGCTGCTGGAGGCCTTCGCACGCGAGGTGGGCGTGCTCGAGATGCCCGTCTCGGCCGGGCCGCACTACGGCGAGCTCCGTGCCGCGCTGCAGAAGTCGGGCACGCCGATCGGCAACAACGACCTCTGGATCGCCGCCCACGCGCTGGCGCTCGGCGTGCCGCTGGTCAGCAACAACACGCGCGAGTTCGCGCGTGTGCCTGGTCTGAAGCTCGAGAACTGGATCTGATACTGCGGCTTGCCGTGGCGGGCCGCGGGGGGCAGGCGATGTCGGTCGCGCCGGCCCTGGTTCATGCAGTGCCTGCCTGTTGTCCTACTGGGGCGCGACGCGAGCCGGTCGAGTCCGCCCCACCGCCGCCGACGCGCTGGTGGTGTCGGCATCGGCCGCGCCGAGATAAGCCTCGCGCACCACGGCTGATCGCGCCAGCAGCTTGGCCGGCCCGCTGGCCACCAGAGCGCCGCGTTCCAGCACGTAGCCGCGGTCGGCCACGGCCAGCGCTTTCTTCACGTTCTGCTCGACCATCAGCACGGTGGTGCCGGCATCGGCGACGCGCCGCGCCGCGGCCAGCAGTTCGTCGACCATCTTCGGCGCCAGGCCCAGCGACGGTTCGTCCAGCATCAGCAGGCGCGGCGCGCTGACCATGGCGCGCGCCACCGCCACCATCTGCTGCTCGCCGCCGCTCATCGTGCCGGCCAGCTGCTGCGCGCGCTCGCGCAGCTTGGGGAACAGCTTGAACGCGGCTTCGATGCGCGCCGCGCGTTCGCCCTTCGCCACCAGCCAGCCGCCGAGTTCGAGGTTCTCGGTCACCGTCATCTGCGGGAACAGCTGCCGCCCTTCGGCGACCAGCGCGAGGCCGGCGCGCACGATCTCGTGGGTCTTCTGCGGCAGGTCCTCGCCGTCGAGCGTGACGATGCCGCGCTTCGGGATCAGCCCCGCCAGCGCGCGCAGCAGCGTGGTCTTGCCGGCACCGTTGGGGCCGAGGATCACGGTCAGCCCGGGCCGCGCCTCGAGCGTCAAGCCGCGCAGCACCAGGAAGGGGCCGTAGCCGGCGCTCAGGGCCTGCACCTTCAGGTGCGCGCGGCCGCTCCCGCCGAGCGCGAAGGGGGTGTCGCGCCACCACATCATGGCGCCGCCTCGTCGATCATCTCGTCGCCCAGGTAGGCCTCGACCACCTGCGGGTCGGCCTGCACCGCGGCCGGCGTGCCGTCGGCGATCTTGCGCCCCTGGTGCAGCACGATGACGCGCTCGACGTGGCGCAGCAGAACCGTCACCGCATGCTCGATCCAGATCACACCCAGGTCGAGTTCGTCGCGCATGCGGCGGATCAGCCGCGCCATGTCCTCGATCTCGGCTTCGGTCAGGCCGGCCGCCACCTCGTCCAGCAGCAGCAGCCGCGGGCGTGTCGCCAGCGCCATGCCGATCTCCAGCAGCCGCTGCTGGCTGGGCGTGATGGCGGTGCCGGCAGTTCGGCCAGCGCCTCCAGACCGATCAGCTTCAGGATGCTGTCGGCCGTGCGCAGCGCCCACGGCACCGATTCCTCTTCGCCCCAGAACAGGTACTTGCGCGGCCGGCGGCCGGCGAACTTGCGCCCGAAGTCGATGTTGTCGCGCACGCTCATCTCGGCAAAGGTGCGCGGCGTCTGGAAGGTGCGCGCCACGCCCAGCCGGGCGAAGCGGTGCGCGCGCCGCCCGGTCAGCGTGCGCCCCTCGACCACCAGCCGGCCGGAAGTCAGCGACTGCACGCCGGAGATGGCGTTGAAGAAGGTGGTCTTGCCGGCGCCGTTGGGGCCGATGATGCCCACCAGTTCGCCGGGGCGGAACTGCGCGCTGACCGCGTCCACCGCGACCAGGCCGCCGAAGCGCACCGTGACCTCGTGCGCTTCGAGCAGTGGCGGCGGCGCGTCAGAGGACGGCACGGCGTTGCCTCTCGCGTTGCTCGTCGCGCGCCTTGTCGCCGCTCCATGCGTAGCGACGCGCCTGCCAGCCGGCGCGCAGGTCGTCGCGCCACTGGCGCAGCGTCGCCCCCCTCAGCGACGCCAGGCCGCCCGGCAGGTACAGCACCGACAGGATCAGCAGCAACCCCAGCGCCATCATGTAGGCCTCGGGCAGCTGCAGCCTCAAGGTCTCGGCCAGCAGGCTGAAGACGATGGCGGCGATCAGCGGCCCCCACAGCGTGGCGGCGCCGCCGATCAGCGCGATCAGCACCGTCTGGAAGCCGATGAACGGGTTGAACACCGTCGTCGGGTCGATGTAGGTCCAGCGCACGCTCATCGCCGCGCCGGCCGCGCCGGCGAAGGCGGCGGTGAGCGCGAAGCCGCCGATCTTGATCAGCCGCGTGTCCACGCCCAGCGTCATCGCACGCTGTTCGTCCGAGCCGATGCCGCGCAGCGCCAGGCCGAAGCGCGTGCGCCGCAGCACGATCGAGGTGGCCACCGCCAGCACCGCGATCAGCAGCATCGTCAGGTAGATGGTGTCGCGCTCCGGCACCACGCTGAGCACGCGCCCGACCGTGCCGGTGACCTGCTTTTCCCAGTAGGTGATGGCATGGCGGATCAGCTCGGTCATGCCGAAGGTCAGCACCGCGAAGTAGGTGCCGCGCAGGTGCAGCACCAGCGCGCCCATGACCAGCGCCACGCCGCTGGAGATGGCGGCGCCGAGCACGATGGCCGGGGCCCAGCCCTGCGTGTCGATGCTCAAGGCGCCGCTGTAGGCGCCGATGCCGAAGAAGGCGCTGGTCGCCAGCGAAAGGTAGCGCGTGCTGCCGCAGAACAGGCTCCAGCTGGTGGCCAGCGCGATGTACATCAGGCAGCTCAAGCCCATCGAGACGGCAAACTCGCTGCCGAAGGAGGGGATCGCCAGCGCCCAGCCGGTGAGGGCGAAGAGCACCAGCAGGTCGCGGGTGAGGAGGGGACGGTCGGCCATGGATGTTCAGCGAGGAGCCGCTGGTATTCGCCGGCGCAGCCTGCCACTTGCTGGAGGATCGAGGTTCCAGCGCGCGCCATTCGCCAATAGGAGTTGCTTGAGGGAAGGCTGCGCCGGAGGCAGCAACCTATGCCACTCGTCGATGGACAAGAGTACGGCGCAGCCCACACCGCGTCGGGTTATAAACTGCGGGCCTCTGGCGATGCAGTCGTCGAGCATCTCGCCGAAGCGGCTCCGGGCCTCCTTTTCCGACCATCCGTGCATGCGGGATTTCTCCTATCGCTTGCGGTGGAACAAGCCGTTCGGCCGCAGCAGCAGCACGGCGATGAACACCGTGTACGACAGCAGCGACTTCAGCGACGGGCTGGTGAAGTGCATGCCGATGGCCTCGACCACGCCCAGCAGCAGCCCGCCGGCCAGCGCGCCGCCCATGCTGCCGAAGCCGCCGAGCGTGATGACGATCAGCGAGGTCACGGTGTAGGGCTCGCCCATCGCCGGCGCGATGGTGTAGGTCATCGACAGCAGGCAGCCGGCCACGCCCGACAGCCCCAGGCCGATGCCGAACATCAGCGGGTGCAGCCGCGCGGTGTCGATGCCCACCAGCTGCGCGCCGATGGGCGACTGCATCAGCGCGCGCACGCCCTTGCCGTACAGCGTCGTGCGCAGCCACACGATCAGTGCCGCGGCCAGCAGCAGCGACATCACCAGCACCAGCAGCTTGTTGGCGGCGAACTGCGTGCCGCCGATGTGCACCGGCTCGGTCAGGTAGTCGTAGCCGCGCAGCTCGCCGCCCCACACCCAGGAGGCGAAGTTCTGCACCAGGAACATCAGGCCGAAGCAGACCATCAGCGCGCGCGCCTCGAACACGTCGACGTTGGGCGAGGTGTCGGTCAGCCGCTTGAACCACAGCCGGTGGATGGCCAGCCCGAGCCCGAAGCACAGCGCAAAGGCCAGCGGGATCATCGCCAGCGGCGACCAGCCGAGCTGCGTCGCCGCCACCCAGGTGACGAAGGCGCCGAGCATCAGGAACTCGCCGTGCGCGATGTTCAGGATGCGCATCAGCCCGTACTGCAGGTTCAGCCCCAGCGCCACCAGCGCGTAGATGCTGCCGGTGATGACGCCGGAAGCGATCAGTTCGAGCCAGGCGCCTGCGGACAATTCCAAACAGCCTTCACCGCAGAGGAACGAAGGACGCAGAGGTCCGCAGAGTCGACACCCAATGAATTCCTCCGCGCCTTCGCGCCACCTCTGCGTCCTCTGCGGTGAATGACTTCGGTTTTCAGACCCACGCCGGCTTGGGCGTCAGCGACCCGGTGGCGATGCTCTTCGGCCACACCACCTCGAACTCGCCCTTCTGCCACTGGCTCACCGAGCCCGGCGTGGCGACGTTCTCGCTGCCGTTGAACTTGATCTTGCCGACCACCGTGTCGTGCGTGTTGTTGGCGACGAAGTCGCGGATCGCCTTGCGGTCCAGCCCCACCTTGGCCACGGCGGCCTGCAGGATCTCCAGGCTGGCCCAGGTGGCGCCGCTGGCCCAGCGGTCGGGCTCCTTGTTGAACTTCCTGGTGTGTGCGTCGAAGTAGGCTTCGGCCGCCTTGCTGCTCTTGCGGTTCCACGAGCCCATGCCGAGCACGCCTTCGGACGCCGCACCCATCACCTGCTTGTACAGCGGGAAGGCGGTGCCGACACTGGCATAGAAGAACTTCGGGTTGAAGCCGATCTCCTTGCTCTGCCGGCTGGCCAGGATGGTGTCCGGCGGGTAGGACAGCGCGACGAAGGCGTCGGGGTTCTTGTCCTTGATGCCGCGCAGCACCGGCCCCAGGTCCTTCACGCCCAAGGGGTAGCTCTTCTCCTCGACCAGGCTCAGCCCGCTGCCGCCCACCGCCACCTTCAGCGCCGCGTAGTTCTCCAGGCCGAACAGGTCGTCGACGTAGATCGTGGCGATGGTCTTCGCGCCGTTGGCCTTCAGCAGCTCGACCAGCGAGTTCATCATCGGCTGCGGCTGCTGCAGCATCAGGAAGAAGTAGGGCAGCTTCATCTCGATCAGCCGCTTGGACAGCGCGGTCGGCGCGATGAACGGGTAGCCGTGGCGGTTGGCCAGCGGCGCCACCGCGAAGTTGGCGTTGCTGCCCCAGGGCGGCAGGATCAGGTCGACCTTGTCGCTGCCCATCAGCTTCTCGTAACTGCGCACGACCGTCTCGATCTCGCTGCGGTCGTCGGAGGAGATCAACTCCACCGGCCGCTTCGTGCCCTTGACGTTCAGCCCGCCGGCGGCATTCAGCTGCTCGGCCCAGAGGATGTAGTTCGGCTCCTGGCTGACCTGCGCGCCGCCGGTCCACGGCCCGGTGCGCGCCATGGCGTAGCCGATGCGCACGGGGCTGCCTTGCGCGCGCAGCACGCCCGGCGCCGCCAGCGTGGCGGCGCCGGCGGCCAGGCCCAGTGGACGCTGCGCCGGCTCGGGCCACGGCCGTTCGGGGAGAGGTCTTCCGTCATGGCATGTCTCCGTCTGTGCAGGATGTGGATCGC
This sequence comes from Rubrivivax sp., assembly GCA_035438245.1. Taxonomy (GTDB): domain Bacteria; phylum Pseudomonadota; class Gammaproteobacteria; order Burkholderiales; family Burkholderiaceae_C; genus Rubrivivax. Next base: position 363 of record DAORHX010000093.1, on the reverse strand, counting down.
ATGCGGGACGCGATGCAGCTGCGAGCATGGCGCTTGAGCGCTCGTCATGCGCTCAGTGCTTTCCCCCAAACGCATGGGGCCGCGCCAGTCGCGCACCGCGCACCGGCCATCCGCGGCATGCGCCAGAATCGCCGCCGACGATCGCGAACCGAGCCCCTGCCCACGATGCCTGCCATCCTCACGGTGTCAACGCTGCCCCAGGGCCTGAAGGGCTCGTCCCGGTGGCCGTGATGCCCATCGCCTGGAACTTGGGCCGGGGCGACGCCGGCGCCGCGCGATGAGCCGCGCCGCGCATCCGGCCACGGCTTTCGTCGGCCTGGGCGCCAACCTGGGCCGAGGCCGTCGTCAGGATGGCGTCGGGCG
>DAORHX010000092.1:0-10568 GCA_035438245.1 Rubrivivax sp. | reverse complement strand
CCGCGGCGCGCGCGGCCGGCACGCGCGAGCCGAGCAACCGCTTCGGCCGCTACTGCTTTGCGCCGATCGTCGCCGCCGCCATCGTGCTGAGCATCGGCGGCGCATGGATCGCGACGCTGCGCGAGACCGCTTGGTGGTACTTCGCAGGTGCCGGCGCGGCCGCGCACTTTCTGGGGGTGGTGCTCGGCATACCGCGGCGCTGGTGCCGCGGCCTGCCGATGCGTTCCAACAACCCGGGCGGCGTGTTCGTCGTCCTGCTCGTCGGGGCCTTCGGCGGTGCGCTGACGGCGGTGGCGCTGTCGCAGCTGGGCGCGGTGCCATCGGCCAGCGAAGACGCCGGCAACCAGCGGATGCTGTACGCCACCTTCGCGGTGCCGGCGATGACCGGAGCCTTTTGGCTGGCGATGGTGCTGTATGCGGGGCTGATGGGCCGCTGGACCGACGAGCACGACCGCGAGTGGTGGGCCCGCGCCACCGCGTACTGGCTGCGCTTCTCGCTGATCTGGGTCCTGGCCTTTGGGCTGGTGGTGTGGCTGCCGCTGCCGCTGCTGGACTCGCTCGGCGCGGTCGGCCCGACGGCGCTGCAGTTCGGCGTCGGCGGCGGCGTATTGGGCGTCGTCACCAGCCTGATTGGCTACTGGAGCGACAACGGCGCCACGCTGCAGCGCAAGGCCAGGAGTGTGCTGCGCGCACTGCGCATCAAGCTGCTCGACGCCATGGCCATCGCCGTCGTCGTGGCCACGATGCTGGCGCTGTCGCTGGGCTGGAGCGCAGTGCTGGACCGGTGCCACGGCTGGGCCTGGACGCGAGCGCTGTGCACCGCGGACCTGCACGCGCAGACCGAGTTCCTACGCGAGCAGCAGCGACTGCGCGCCGAATACGACCATGCGGCCAAAGGGGCTGCCGACGCGCCGGCGAAAGCCGCCGCGCTGCTGGGCGTGGTCGAAGACACGTCCCCCGGCTCGAGCATGTCGGCCGCGGCGCTGGCCTATCGCCATGTTCTGCTGGAAGGCGCCGGCTGGATGCTGCTGGCCGCGTGGGCCGTGCTGTTGGGTCTGTCGATCGTGCTGGCGCTGTTCATGGGCGTGAACGTGTTTTCGCTGCACGGCATGTACGGCAATCGGCTGGTGCGCGCCTACCTCGGATCAGGCCGCGCGCTGCGCAAGCCGCACTGGTTCACCGGCTTCGATGCGGCCGACAACCCGCCGCTGGCGGACTTCAAGGAGCCGCTGCGCGGCGCCGACGGCCGGCCGCGGCTGTATCCGGTGATCGGCATTGCGCTCAATGTGGTCAGCGTGCAGCCCGACAAGCTCGACTGGCAGCAGCGCAAGGCCGCGCCGTTCATCGCCACGCCGCGGCATTGCGGCGCTGCGGCCGTGGGCTTCAGGCCGACCGATCGCTATCTGGGCGGCATGTCGCTCGGGCGCGCGATGACGATCTCGGGCGCCGCGGCGTCGCCGAACATGGGCTACCACAGTTCGGCGCCGGTGACCTTGGTGATGGCGCTGTTCAACGTCCGCCTGGGCTGGTGGGCAGCCAACCCGGGAGCGACGGGCAAACGCTGCTGGAGCGACAAACGGCCCTGGGTGGGCCTGGACGTGGCCGTCGCCGAAGCCACAGGCCGCACCGGCACCGACGGCAGCTACGTCTACCTGTCCGACGGCGGCCACTTCGACAACCTGGGCATCTACGAGATGGTGCGCCGGCGCTGCCGCTGCATCGTCGCGGTCGACGCCACCTGCGACGGGCGCTATCAGTGGAGCGACTTGCTCGACACGGTGCGCAAGATCCGCGTCGACCTGGGTATTCCGATCCTGTTGCCGGCCGTGCTGCCGGGGCCGGGGCGCGACGGCGCAGTCTTGCGCCACATCGAGGCGCCGATCCGCTATTCGGCGCGCGACGGCAACGACGAGGACGCCGACGGGAAGCTGATCGTGCTCAAGCCGCGCCTGCTGCGGCATCAGGACCCGCCCGAGCTGAGCGCGTACGCCGAGACCAGCGCGCCCGAAGGCAGCACGGCCGACGACCCGAGGCGTTTCCCGCACCAGAGTACGGCTGACCAATTCTTCGACGAGCAGCAGTTCGAGAGTTATCGCCTGCTGGGCTACACCACGGCCGCGGCGGTGCTGCACACGGACTTGCCGGGCGCAGTGAATCAAGCCGCGGCGGCGATGCGCCCCGCCGCTGCCGCTGCCGCCGGAGCCGTCGGCAAGGAGTCCGAACCGGAAGCCGGCAAGCGCAGCGGCGCGGCCGCGGGCGGTGGCCTTGGCGGCGTGCTCGGTTCGTTGGGTACCGCCGGCATGCTGGCCGGCGCCTTGACCGTGGGCGTGGTCGGCACGGTGGCGCTGGCGCCGAGCGAGATTCGCCTGTCCGACGTCGACCGCGCGCTGCTGGAAAAGGGGCTGAACCTGCGCATGGATGCCGGGGCGCTGAAGCTGAACGACGCCGACCGTGAGCTGCTGAACGGCGGCATCCGCGTCAGCGCCGACGGCTCGGCGCTGATCGACCCGGCCAAGCATCTGAGCGATGTCGCCGAGCGGCTGTTCGCCGCGACGAAGCGCTTCGAGGAACTGAAGTTCCCGCCGCTGCCACAGCAGCCGATCAGCGTCGCGCTCGACCCGGCGCTGGTCAAGGAGATCAGCGAGTTGCGCACGCAGATCGTGCAACTCAGCCAACGCATCCGCATCAATGCGCCGGGTGGCCCGCCGCGGCCCGACGATCCCGGCCTGACCGCCGCGGTGAGCAGGCTGCATGCCACGCTCGCAGCAATCGAGAAGAAGCTGCCTGTCGACCCCGCGCTGACCGAGGCGCTGAAAAATCTGCAGACGGCGGTCGAGAACATCGCACCGCGGCGCAACGTGCGTGGGCAGGACGGAGGCACGCGATGACGCGCCGCGCACGACCAGCGACGCCGCCCCGGCTGGCGGTTGTGCACTCGCGCGCCGTACGCGTGGCGCTGGCAAGCAGCATGTTGCTCGCAGCCGGCTGCGCGCACTCGCCGTGTCCGCCGTTTCGCGCCGCTTGGTATCTGGACAAGGCCGAGCACGCCAACCCGACCATCTACCTTGCGCTGCTGAACGAAGGCGCGTCGCCGCTGCCTTTGGAACGCATCGTGCTCAACCCGACTGAGCCCGACGGATCCGGCAACGTGGTGTTCGCCAGCGCCGCGGCGCAGCCCGATGCGCTGGCGCCCGGGCGCGTGCTGCTGCTGGCGCTGAACGACAAGCTGGGCAGGTGCTACCTGCCGGTGTCGCTGCAACTGCAGTGCGCTCAGGGCCGTTCGAGCACGCAGCCAGTGTCGGGCCTGCTGCCGAACTACCTGCACGAACAATGGATCGCCTCATGCGGCGAGGGTGCGCTCGATCGCTACGAAGCCGGATCGACGGCGGTGGAACGATGAGACGAACGTCGACGCAGCGATCGCGCCGGCGCCGTGGGCCGGCCCTTGTTGCCGCCGCGCTGCTGAGCCTAGCCATGGCAGGAGCGATGGCGGCCGACAACGCAGCCAGCGCCATGCTGCGAAGCGATTCACAGCGCCTGCAGCAACGCTTCGCTTCTGCCGTCGAGGGCTGGCGCAAGGCAGCGGTCAAGCACTCCGACATGAAGCCGCACGAGGCGCTCGTGCGCGAACTGCGCGTCGTCGTCGCGCCGACGACGCTGCCGTTGCTGCGCGTGCAACGGCGGCTCGAGGGCTCGACTCTTGTCGTCAGTGCCGGCTGGCTGATGCTGCTCGATGAACTGTTGCGCGCCGAGGCGGTGTCGGCGCTAGTGCCCGACAGTGCGGCCTGCCTGAGCAGCTACGAGGACGAGGTATTGGCGGCGGTGCAGCACAACCGCGAGCGCGCTAAATCCTCGTCGAGGCCCCTGCAGGCCTGGCCGCGCCTGACCTCGATGGTCGAGTCCGGGCGGGCCCCCGAGGCCTGCAAGTCGCTGGCACCCGAGGACCTGCGCAGCGGCGCGGTGAAGGCGCGCGTCCAGGCCGAAGCCGACGCGGCCGCGCTGTGGTTGCTGACGCGCCAGGCCTGGCTGCTGATCGAACTGCCGCAGCCTGCTGAAAGACCTTCGGCGAAAGCGTCGGCGGAGGCAGCGCAGCCCGGCGCAGCGCCCGAACAAGCCGACAAGCCGCGGGTGGCTGCGCCAGCCATGGACGCAGCGCCGGCATCGTTGTCCGAACGCGCCGACCACCATGCGCAGCAGATGCTCGAGGAGCACGGGCTGCGACAACCTGAGGCGCTTTGCTGGTTGCGCAACTACGCCGCCGACCTGTTTGACGACGCGACCGTGCAGGCGCTGTCGCGCCGGCCCAGCTGGAGCATTGCCTGTTGGAGCGGTACGGCGCGCCGCTAACACGCGACGACCCAGTAAGGAGGTCGCCGTAGCGAAGAACCTCCTACCTGACACACGTTCGCGACCACGCGCTTGCCACCACTCCATCATGATGTCATGATGTCATGATGAGAACGACCATCGACCTGCCCACCGAGCTGCACCACGCCGTCAGGTCGATCGCTGCGCACTCGCGCAAGAGCATGAACCAGACGGTGGCCGAGCTGATCCGTCGCGGCCTGGCGCAGGCACCCCAGGCGGCCGGCGCGGCATCGCGCCAGGGCCCGCGCATCGACGCAGCCACCGGCTTGCCGCTGATCCGCTCGGCGCGGCCGGTGTCGGTCGAAGACGTGCGCGCGCTGGAAGACGAGTGATGGCGGCGGCGTCGCCGCGCAGCAAGGCGCGGCCCAGGGCAGCGCCCACGGTGCACCTGCTCGACGGCAATGTGCTGTATGCGTTGATCGACCAGGCGCATGTCCATCATGCCGCGGCGCGGCAGTGGTTCGTGGCGATGCCGGGCGGCTTCGCCACCTGCCCGATCACGCAGGGCACGCTGCTGCGTCTGGCGATGCGCCTGGGCGGGCACGATGTCGCGCAGGCCCTGGCGCTGTTGCAGGCGGTGACCCGCCACCCCCGGCACCACTTCTGGCCCGACGCGCTGCCCTACGACCAGGTGCAGTGGCAGGGCGTCATGGGCCACCGGCAGGTGACCGACGCCTACCTTGCCGGCCTGGCGCGGCAGCAGCGCGGCAAGCTGGCCAGCTTCGACCGCGGCCTGGTGGCGCTGCACGCCGACGTCGGCGTCGCCGTTGCGGGCTGAGGCCCCCGCCGGCCATGCTCCAATCCCGGCCGGCGGCCCGGGGCGGGCCGGGAGCAGCAACGGCGATGCAGGCGCAGCAGTTCATCCGCAAATGGCAGGCCGGCTCGCCGGCGCATGCGCTGAACGAGCGCGCCGGCGCGCAGGCGCATTTCATCGACCTGTGCCGCGTGCTCGGCGTGGCCGAGCCGGGCGACCCCGACCACTACTGCTTCGAGCGCGGGCTCACCAAGACCGGCAGCGCGGCGCAGCGCACCGACGGCTTTGCCGATGTCTGGCTGCGTGGCCATTTCGGCTGGGAATACAAGGCGCCGGGCAAGAGCCTGGAAGGCGCGCTCAAGCAGCTGATGATGTACGCGCTGCCGCTGGACAACCCGCCGCTGCTGGTCGTCAGCGACCGGCTGCGCATCGAGGTGCACACGCATTTCACCGGCACGCCCAGCGAGAAGCACGCCTTCGCGCTCGAAGACATCGCGCACCCCGAGGTGCAGCAGCGGCTGCGCACGCTGTGGACCGCGCCCGATGCGTGGCGGCCGCGGCGCAGCAACCGCGACATCACCGAAGAAGCCGCGCGCAACTTCGCCGCCACCGCCGAGCGGCTGCGCGCGGCCGGCGTCGGCGCGCACGAAGTCAGCCACTTCCTGACGCAATGCCTGTTCTGCTTCTTCGCCGAGGACGTGGGGCTGCTGCCGGCGCGGCTGTTCGAGCGGCTGGTGGGCGTGGGCGTGGCGCCGGCGCAGCTGCGCGGCCACCTGGGCAAGCTGTTCGAGGCCATGCGCGACGGCGGCCTGTTCGGCGTCGACGCCGTGCCCTGGTTCAACGGCGGGCTGTTCCGCCACATCGCCGTGCCGCCGCTGGCCGAGGCCGACGTGGCCGCGCTGAAGGCGGCCAGCAGCCTGGACTGGAGCGCCATCGACCCCAGCATCTTCGGCACGCTGTTCGAACGCGGGCTCGACCCGGCCAAGCGCGCGCAGCTCGGTGCGCACTACACCGACCCGGCCACCATCCTGCGGCTGGTGGAGCCGGTGCTGCAGCGCCCGCTGCTGGCCGAATGGGCGCTGCAGCGGGCGGCGGTGGCGCAGGCGCTGGGCAGGAGCAGGAAGCACGGCGACAAGGCCTGGCGCGACGCGCAGGCCGCCTTCGTCGGCTTTTTGGAGCGGCTGAAGGCCTACCGCGTGCTCGACCCGGCCTGCGGCAGCGGCAACTTCCTGTACCTGGCGCTGAAGTGCCTGAAGGACATCGAGCACCAGGTCAACCTGGATGCCGAGGCGCTGGGGCTGGAGCGCCAGCACGACGTCACCGGGCCGCACAACGTGCTGGGCATCGAGCTGAACGAATACGCCGCCGAGCTGGCGCGCGTGACGGTGTGGATCGGCGAGCTGCAGTGGCGCATCCAGCGCGGCTACGGCTTCAAGACGCAGCCGGTGCTGGAGCCCTTGGATCACATCGAGTGCCGGGATGCAGTGCTGAACGCCGACGGCAGCGAGGCCGGCTGGCCGCCAGCGGATGCGGTGGTCGGCAACCCGCCCTTCGTCGGCGACAAGAAGATGCGCGCGGAACTCGGCGATGCCTATACCGAAGCGCTGCGCGCCGCCTACAAGGGCCGCGTGCCGGGCGGTGCGGACCTGGTGTGCTACTGGTTCGAGCGCGCGCGGAAGGAGATCGAGTCTGGGCGGCTGAAGCGGGCAGGGTTGGTGGCAACAAACTCGATTCGGCAGGCGGCCAATCGGCGTGTGCTGGAACGCGTGATCGCTACGACAACGATCTTCGAGACTTGGCCCGACGAGGCGTGGGTCAATGCGGGCGCGGCGGTTCGCGTCTCCCTTGTCGCGTTCGGGCAGTCGATGCAGGACACCCGCATCAACGGCTTGCCGATCCAAGGCGGAATCGGCGCGGACCTTTCGGCGGCGGAAGCCGCACCGGACTCAAGACGACCGGGCGCCCTTGCCGAGAACGAGCGTTCATGCTTCTTCGGGTATGCGTTGGCAGGTCCGTTCGCTTTGGACGGACCTACGGCGCGCACCTGGCTGCGACTGCCAAACCCGAACGGTCGGACGAATGCCGACGTACTTGCGCCAATCTGGAACGGTGCCGACGTAACGCGGCGCTCAGCCGATCGCTGGGTGGTGGATTTCGGACCGGAGCGCGACGAAGCGTCGAGCGCGCTGTACGAGGCGCCGTTCGCGCATGTCCTTGCCGTCGTCAAGCCTGCAAGGGTCGGCAACCGAGAAGCGATTCGCGCCGAAGCGTGGTGGCGATTTGGACGGCCTCGCCCGGAGCTTCGCAATGCCCGTGGATCGCTACCGCGGGTTGCCGTAACGTCGGAGACGGCGAAGCATCGCGTCTTCGTTTGGCTGGCGCAAGGGGTCGCTCCAGAACACAAGCTTGTAGTCGTGCCGCGTAGCGACGACGTGACCCTTGGGCTCCTGTCTTGCAGGCAGCACGTTGCGTGGGCGCTGCGCTTTGGCAGCACGTTGGAGGATCGGCCTGTGTACACCACTGGCGCGTGCTTTGCTCCGTTTCCCTTCCCTGAGGGCATGACGCCGGCCGACACCGCACACCAGCGCACCGAAGTGATCGACGGCGGCGCGCTGATCCCCGCCGACCTGGCGCCCCAGGTTCGCGCGCAAGCCGAGGCCATCGCCCGCGCCGCCAAGCGCCTGGTCGATCTGCGCGACGCCTGGCTCAACCCGTCCGAGTGGAGCGAGCGCGTCCCGGAAGTCGTGCCGCTGGGCCTGCAGACCTCGCCCTACCCGGACCGCATCGTGGCCAAGCCCGGCTTCGAGAAGGAGCTGGCCCAACGCACGCTGACCAATCTGTACAACCAGCGCCCGGCCTGGCTGGCGCAGGCGCACGCGGCGCTGGACCAGGCCGTGGCCGCGGCCTACGGCTGGGCCGACTACGGCCCCGCGCTGGCCGACGACGAGATCCTGCGCCGGCTGCTGGCGCTGAACCTGCAACGCAGCACCGCAGCAGCACCCGGATAATTGCGCCATGTCACCCCGCCCGCCTCTGGCCCAGCCTTTGCGCGACCATCGCGACGCCTTGGTGGATGTGTGCCGCGCCCACGGCGTCGATCGGCTGGAGGTATTCGGCTCGGCGGCCGACGGGCGCTTCGACCCGCAGCGCAGCGACATCGACCTGATCGTGAGCTTCGTGCCCGATGCGCCCGGCTCGCGCGCCGAACGCTACTTTGCGCTGGCGGACGCGCTGGAACAGTTGCTCGGGCGGCATGTCGATCTTCTGACCGACCAGCCGATCCGCAACCCGTATTTGCGTCGAGCGGTGGACGCGACGCGTAGAGACCTGTATGTCCGATCGCCTGCCGAAGCATCTGGATGACGGTGTGCACGCGGCCCGGCTGGCACTGCGCTTTGCACAGGGCCACAGCCTGGACGACTACCGGGCCGACGAGCTGTTGCGTTCCGCGGTCGAGCGGCAGGTCGAGATCGTCGGCGAGGCATGCCGGCGCGCGCTGAACGACACCCCGGACTTGCGCGAGCGCGTGCCCGAGATGGCGCTGGCAGTGGCCATGCGCAACCGCATTGCGCATGGCTACGACACCGTGGACGATGTGATCGTCTTCGAGACGGTGACGACCCGCTTCGCGGCATTGCTCGAAGGGCTGGACCGCGAACTGCTGCGATTTCGGGCGGCATGAGATCGGCGCGCCGCGCCGCCTGCGCTTAGCCCAGCACCTGCACGACGCGCTGAAGGCGGCACGGAGCCGCGCTCAACGGGGCTCAGGCACTGCTCGATGAAGCGTGTGGCGGCAGCGGACTGCTTCGGATCGTCCTGCGCCAGATAGCGCACCAGGACGTTGGTGTGAAGCGCCGGCGTCAGGACCGGCCGATGCGCGCGCGCCGCTCGGCGACCGCGCGGCTCATCTCGTCCGCCGTGACCGCTCGGGCAGGCTTGGCCAGCCGGCCCTTCAGGCGGCGCACGTCGCCCGCGGCAACCAGCAGGCGCACGCTGTCGGCTTCGAGCACGAAGCGCAGCACGGAACCCTGGACGAGCCCGAGCCGCTTGCGCACGTCGCTCGGCACGATGACCTGGCCTTTGCTGGACATGGTGGCGCAAAGTTCCTGGGTCTTGGCATGGCGATGGCGATGGCGATGGCGATGGCGATTCGGGAAGGAGGGTAAGCCAGTATGCGTTAGCCGTCAGCGGCCATGACCTCGACCGGCCGCAGGATCAGCCGCGACAGGGCATCGAATTGCCGCGACAGCGTGTCCATCGGGTCGAATCGCAGCCAAGCGCGCGCCGCGCCGGCCTACACTGTTCGCAGCCGGCCGCGCGGTGCCGCCGCCAAGGAGTCTTGCCATGGGATCTGCCATCGACAAGCTGCGCATGTCGGCCCAGGATTTCCTGGCCTGGGATGCGACGCAGACCGTGCGTCACGAATTCGTTGGCGGCGAGGTCTTCGCGATGGCCGGTGCCGGCGAGGCGCATGTGACGGTGGCCGGCAACCTGTATGTGGCACTGCGCCAGCACCTGGCCGGCACGCCGTGCCGCACCTTCATCATCGACATGAAGCTGCAGGTGGCGGCCGCCGATGCCTTCTTCTATCCCGACGTGATGGTCTGCTGCAGCGCGGCCGATGCCGCCGACCCGTTGATCAAGCGCGACCCGGTGCTGCTGGTCGAGGTGCTGTCGCCGGCCACCGCGGCTTACGACCGCGGCGACAAGTTCGCCGCCTACCGCAAGCTACCGGGCCTGCGCGAGGTTCTGTTGGTCGACACCGACTCGCGGCGCTGCGACCTGTACCGCAAGGGCGACGACGGCCTGTGGGTGCTGCATCCGTTCGAGCCCGGGCAGGGCTTGCGGCTGCAATCGGTGGCGCTCGATCTACCCGCCGCGCAGCTGTGGGCCGAGGTGCCCGCGGCGTCGAACTGAAGCCGCCGGCGCGCGCAGCCGCGGCCCGCGTGGGCGCCACTGCGCCGAGGCCGCCGCGCCAGAGCAGAATACTCGCGTCAACTTCATGGGGATTCCGATGCCGCAATCGTCGTTGCGCAGCCTGCTCGCCCTGTCGGGCGTCGCCGCTGCGCTGTGCAGCCAGGCGCAGACCATCAAGCCGCCGCAGGCGCAGGCGTGGATCGACCTCGCCACCTTCAGCGGCCTGGGCATGCCGGCCGGCGGCATGGGCGGCGCCAGCCCGATGGCGATGATGGGCGGCATGTTCGGTGGTGGCGGTGCCGCCAGGAACAGCTTCGGTCAGACGCAGGCTGGCGCGGCCGGCCGCTGGGTCGACGTCACGCTGTCGGTGCGCGCCAACCCGCAGCTGGCCGAAGCGCAGCAGGCGGTGCCGGCCGGCTTCATGAGCCCGGCGCTGAAGCTGCAGGCGCCCCGCGACACCCGCCCCGCCGCACCCGACGACGACGACAAGGTGGTCGAGCAGCCGAGCGAGCGGCCGAAGGGCCGGCTG
>DAORHX010000091.1:0-10634 GCA_035438245.1 Rubrivivax sp. | reverse complement strand
GGCGGCCTGCGCGACGGCCCGCGCCTGCGGCGGGCGCGCCACCGCGCGGCTGACCGAAGGCTTGGCATGGGTCGTGCATCCGCGGATGCGGGCTCGCCCTTCTTGATGTGTCCCTATTAATTTCAACGTGGAGTCATGCATCGCCAATATCGAGCCTGACCCTATTTAATTCAGCTTGCCGCACATTGCTGCACTGCGATAATCTGCCGCCCTGCCTACCGCGAAGGACTGCCCATGAACACCGAGCCCCGCACCCAAGACGGCAGTGCCAGCCACGCCGAGCAATCGGCGCTGCAACGGCAAGGCCTGTACGACGCCACGCGCGAGCGCGACGCCTGCGGGCTGGGCTTCGTGGCGCAGATCAAGGGCGTCAAGTCGCACGCGATCATCGAGCAGGGGCTGAAGATCCTGGAGAACCTGGACCACCGCGGCGCGGTCGGTGCCGACAAGCTGATGGGCGACGGCTCGGGCATCATGATCCAGATCCCCGACGAGTTCTATCGCGCCGAGATGGCGGCCAAAGGGGTGGAACTGCCGCCGCCCGGCGAATACGGCGTCGGCATGGTCTTCATGCCGAAGGAACACGCCTCGAGGCTGGCCTGCGTGCAGGAGCTGGAGCGTGCGGTGCGCCGCGAAGGCCAGGTGCTGCTCGGCTGGCGCGAGGTGCCGGTCGACCGCGAGATGCCGATGTCGCCGACGGTGCGCGCCAAGGAGCCGGTGATCGTGCAGATCTTCATCGGCCGCGGCCCCGACGTGATCGTGCCCGACGCGCTGGAACGCAAGCTGTACGTCATCCGCAAGACGGCGAGCAGCGCGATCCAGGCGCTGAACCTGACGCACAGCCGCGAGTACTACGTGCCCAGCATGAGCTGCCGCACCGTCATCTACAAGGGGCTGCTGCTCGCCGACCAGGTCGGCAAGTACTACCTCGACCTGGCCGATGCGCGCACGGTGTCGGCGTTCGCGCTGGTGCACCAGCGCTTCTCGACCAACACCTTCCCCGAGTGGCCGCTGGCGCACCCGTACCGCATGGTGGCGCACAACGGCGAGATCAACACCGTCAAGGGCAACTTCAAGTGGATGCGCGCGCGCGAGGGCGTGATGCGCTCGCCGGTGCTCGGTGACGACCTGGCCAAGCTGTACCCGATCAGCTTCGAGGGGCAGTCCGACACCGCCACCTTCGACAACGCGCTCGAGCTGCTGACGATGGCCGGCTACCCGCTGGCGCACGCGGCGATGATGATGATCCCCGAGGCCTGGGAGCAGCACGAGGGCATGGACCAGCGCCGCCGCGCCTTCTACGAGTACCACGCCGCCATGCTCGAGCCCTGGGACGGCCCGGCGGCGATGGCCTTCACCGACGGCAAGCAGATCGGCGCCACGCTCGACCGCAACGGCCTGCGCCCGGCGCGCTACATCGTCACCGACGACGACCTGGTGGTGATGGCGTCCGAATCCGGCGTGCTGCCGATCCCCGAGAACCGCATCGTGCGCAAGTGGCGGCTGCAGCCGGGCAAGATGTTCCTGATCGATTTCGAGCAGGGCCGCATCGTCGACGACGAGGAACTGAAGCACCAGTTCGCCTTCGCCAAGCCCTACCGGCAGTGGATCGAGACGGTGCGCGTGCGGCTCGATTCGGTGGCCGCGCAGGGCGAGGTCGGTGGTTTCAGCGAAAGCCTGCTCGACCGCCAGCAGGCCTTCGGCTACACGCAGGAGGACATCAAGTTCCTGCTCGCCCCGATGGCCACCGCCGGCGAGGAGGCGATCGGCTCGATGGGCAACGACTCGCCGCTGGCGGTGCTGTCCGACAAGAACAAGCCGCTCTACAACTACTTCAAGCAGCTGTTCGCGCAGGTGACGAACCCGCCGATCGACCCGATCCGCGAGGCCATCGTGATGAGCCTGAACAGCTTCATCGGGCCGAAGCCGAACCTGCTGGACATCAACGCGGTGAACCCGCCGATGCGGCTGGAGGTGGACCAGCCGATCCTCGACTTCGACGACATGGCGCGGCTGCGCGGCATCGGCGAGCACAGCTCGGGCAAGTTCAAGAGCCACGCGCTGGACATCTGCTATCCGCTGGCCTGGGGCGCGGCGGGCATCGAGGCCAAGCTCGCGTCGCTGTGCGCGGAGAGCGTGGACGCCATCCGCAGCGGCCACAACATCCTGATCATCACCGACCGGCGCATGGACCGCGAGCACATCGCCATCCCGGCGCTGCTGGCGCTGTCTGCCGTGCATCACCACCTGGTGCGCGAAGGCCTGCGCACGACCGCCGGGCTGGTGGTCGAGACCGCCAGCGCGCGCGAGGTGCACCACTTCGCGGTGCTCGCCGGCTACGGTGCCGAAGCGGTGCATCCGTACCTGGCGCTGGAAACGCTGGTGGCGATGCACCAGGACCTGCCCGGCGCGCTGTCGGCCGACAAGGCGATCACCAACTACATCAAGGCCATCGGCAAGGGTCTGTCGAAGATCATGTCGAAGATGGGCGTGTCGACCTACATGTCCTACTGCGGCGCGCAGCTGTTCGAGGCCATCGGCCTGGACAAGCCTTTGGTCGACAAGTACTTCCGCGGCACGGCGTCGCAGATCGGTGGCATCGGCGTGTTCGAGGTGGCCGAAGAAGCCATCCGCATGCACCGCGACGCCTTCGGCGCGAGCCCGGTGCTGGCCGACATGCTCGACGCCGGCGGCGAATACGCCTGGCGCGTGCGCGGCGAGGAACACATGTGGACGCCCGACGCCATCGCCAAGCTGCAGCACAGCGCGCGCTCGGGCAGGTTCGAGACCTACAAGGAATACGCGCAGATCATCAACGACCAGAGCCGCCGCCACATGACGCTGCGCGGCCTGTTCGAGTTCAAGGTCGACCCGGCCCGCGCCATCCCGCTGGACCAGGTCGAGCCGGCCAGCGAGATCGTCAAGCGCTTCGCCACCGGCGCGATGAGCCTGGGCTCGATCAGCACCGAGGCGCACACCACGCTGGCGCTGGCGATGAACCGCATCGGCGGCAAGAGCAACACCGGCGAGGGCGGCGAAGACCCGGCGCGCTACCGCAACGAGATGAAGGGCATCCCGATCGTCGCCGGCACCAAGGTCAGCGAGGTCATCGGCGCCAAGGTCATCGCCGCCGACTACGAGATGCGCGCGGGCGACAGCCTGCGCAGCAGGATCAAGCAGGTGGCCTCGGGCCGCTTCGGCGTGACCACCGAATACCTGGCCAGCGCCGACCAGATCCAGATCAAGATGGCGCAGGGTGCCAAGCCCGGCGAGGGCGGCCAGCTGCCCGGCGGCAAGGTGTCCGAGTACATCGGCTTCCTGCGCTACAGCGTGCCCGGCGTCGGCCTGATCAGCCCGCCGCCGCACCACGACATCTATTCGATCGAGGACCTGGCGCAGCTGATCCACGACCTGAAGAACACCAACCCGCGCGCCGACATCAGCGTCAAGCTGGTGTCCGAGGTCGGCGTCGGCACGATCGCCGCGGGCGTGGCCAAGTGCAAGGCCGACCACGTGGTCATCGCCGGCCACGACGGCGGCACCGGGGCGTCGCCGTGGAGCAGCATCAAGCATGCCGGCACGCCGTGGGAACTGGGTCTGGCCGAGACGCAGCAGACGCTGGTGCTGAACCGCTTGCGCGGGCGCATCCGCGTGCAGGCCGACGGCCAGATGAAGACCGGCCGCGACGTCGTCATCGGCGCGCTGCTCGGTGCCGACGAGTTCGGCTTCGCCACCGCGCCGCTGGTGGCCGAGGGCTGCATCATGATGCGCAAGTGCCACCTCAACACCTGCCCGGTGGGCGTGGCCACGCAGGACCCGGTGCTGCGCGCCAAGTTCACCGGCAAGCCCGAGCATGTCGTCAACTACTTCTTCTTCGTCGCCGAGGAAGCGCGCAGCATCATGGCGCAGCTCGGCATCCGCAGCTTCGACGAGCTGATCGGCCGCGCCGACCTGCTCGACACGCGCAAGGGCATCGCCCACTGGAAGGCCAAGGGGCTGGACTTCAGCCGCGTGTTCCACCTGGCCGAGGTGCCGGCCGAAGTGCCGCGCCGCCAGGTCGACACGCAGGACCACGGGCTGGAGCGCGCGCTGGACGTGAGGCTGATCGCCAAGTGCGCCGATGCGCTGCAGCGTGGCGAGAAGGTGCAGTTCATGCAGGAGGTGCGCAATGGCAACCGCAGCGTCGGCGCGATGCTGTCGGGCGAGCTGATCCGCCAGCGGCCCGAGGGCCTGCCCGACCACACCATCTTCATGCAGGTCGAAGGCACCGGCGGGCAGAGCTTCGGCGCCTTCCTGGCCAGCGGCATCACGCTGTACCTGATCGGCGACGCCAACGACTACACAGGCAAGGGCCTGTCGGGCGGCCGCGTGGTGGTGCGCCCGAGCATCGAGTTCCGCGGCGAGGCCACGCGCAACATCATCATCGGCAACACCGCGCTGTACGGCGCCACCAGCGGCGAGGCCTTCTTCCGCGGCGTGGCCGGCGAGCGCTTCGCGGTGCGGCTGTCGGGTGCCAGCGCGGTGGTCGAAGGCACCGGCGACCACGGCTGCGAATACATGACCGGCGGCACCGTCGTCGTGCTCGGCAGGACCGGGCGCAACTTCGCCGCCGGCATGAGCGGCGGCGTGGCCTACGTCTACGACGAGCACGGCGACTTCGCGTCGCGCTGCAATACCTCGATGGTGGCGCTGGAGAAGGTAGTGGCGCAGGCCGAGCAGCAGGCCGGCGGCGACGCCGCCGGCTGGCACCGCGGCCTGAGCGACGAGGCGCTGCTGAAGACGCTGGTCGAGGACCACCACCGCTGGACCGGCAGCCTGCGCGCGCGCGACATCCTCGACCGCTGGGCCGATTGCCGCGGCAAGTTCGTCAAGGTGTTCCCGCACGAGTACCGGCGCGCGCTGGAAGAACGCAGCGCGCGGGCGCAGTCCGAAGCGACGATCAGCAAGGCCCGGGCCACGAAGACCGGCACGGTCGGCGCCAAGTAGGCCGACCCCGAACCACACAAAGGACGCAACAGATGGGCAAGGTCACCGGCTTCCTCGAGTACGAGCGCCTGGACGAAGGCTACGAACCCGTGGCGCAGCGGCTGAAGACGTGGAAGGAATTCGTCATCGGCCTGAACGACGAGCAGTCGAAGGTGCAGGCCGCGCGCTGCATGGACTGCGGCACGCCGTTCTGCAACAACGGCTGCCCGGTCAACAACATCATCCCGGACTTCAACGACCTGGTGTACCGCGGCGACTGGAAGCGTGCGATCGAGGTGCTGCACTCGACCAACAACTTCCCCGAGTTCACCGGCCGCGTCTGCCCCGCACCGTGCGAGGCGGCGTGCACGCTGAACGTCAACGACGATGCGGTGGGCATCAAGTCGATCGAACACGCGATCATCGACCGTGCCTGGGCCGAGGGCTGGGTCGAGCCGGCGCCGGCGGCCGTGAAGACGGGCAGATCGGTGGCCGTGGTCGGCAGCGGCCCGGCCGGCCTGGCCGCGGCGCAGCAGCTGGCGCGCGCCGGCCATGCGGTGACGCTGTTCGAGAAGAACAGCCGCCTCGGCGGGCTGCTGCGCTACGGCATCCCCGACTTCAAGATGGAGAAGAGCCACATCGACCGGCGCATCGAGCAGATGAAGGCCGAAGGCGTGGTCTTCCGCACCGGCGTGCTGGTGGGCGCCATGCCGGAAGGCTCGAAGGTCACCAACGACGCCAAGGAGACGGTCAGCGCCGAGCAGCTGAAGGCCGAATTCGACGCGGTGCTGCTGACCGGCGGCGCCGAGGCCAGCCGCGACCTGCCGGTGCCGGGGCGCGATCTGGACGGCGTGCATTTCGCGATGGAATTCCTGCCGATGCAGAACAAGGTCGTGGCCGGCGACAAGCTCAAGGCGCAGATCAAGGCCACCGGCAAGCACGTCATCGTCATCGGCGGGGGCGACACCGGATCCGACTGCGTCGGCACCAGCAACCGCCACGGCGCGGCCAGCGTCACGCAGTTCGAGGTCATGCCGATGCCGCCGCAGCAGGAGGACAAGCCGCTGGTCTGGCCCTACTGGCCGCTGAAGCTGCGCACCAGCTCCAGCCACGAGGAAGGCTGCGTGCGCGAGTTCGCGATCAGCACCAAGGCCTTCACCGCGGGGGCCGGCAAGGACAAGGGCAAGGTCGCCGGCCTGACCACCGTGAACGTCGAGTTCAAGGAGGGCAAGCTGATCGAGATCGCCGGCACCGAGAAGACCTATCCGGCCGACCTGGTACTGCTGGCGATGGGCTTCGTCGGCCCGGTGGCGTCGGTGCTGGAAGCCTTCGGCGTCGAGCGCGACGCCCGCGGCAATGCGCGCGCGACTACCGATGCGGCGCTGGCCTACCAGACCAGCGTGCCCAAGGTGTTCGCCGCAGGCGACATGCGGCGTGGCCAGTCGCTGATCGTCTGGGCGATCCGCGAGGGGCGCCAGGCGGCGCGCGCGGTCGACGCGTTCCTGATGGGGTGCAGCGACCTGCCGAACTAGGCCACCCCCTGCGAGTCGCCCCCGCCAGGGGGCGCCGCGAGCAGCCAGGCCAGGCCGGTTGCGCCGCAGTCGCTCGATGAAAAAGGGTGCATGGGACAATCGCCGTCCCCTTTTCGCCGCCCGATGTCCGAACCCACCGCCCTGATCGAGATCGACCGTGTCAGCTTCGGCTACGACGCGTCGCGCACGATCCTCGACGACGTGTCGCTGCGCTTCGCGCGCGGCAAGGTCACGGCCATCCTCGGCGGCTCGGGCTGCGGCAAGACCACGCTGTTGCGGCTGATCGGCGGCATGGTCACGCCCGGCCGCGGCGAAGTGCGCTTCGACGGCGAGCGCATCGACTGCACCGACCGGGCCCAGCTGTACCGGCTGCGCCGGCGCCTGGGGCTGCTGTTCCAGTTCGGCGCGCTGTTCACCGACCTGAACGTGTTCGACAACGTCGCCTTCCCGCTGCGCGAGCACACCGACCTGCCCGAAGACATGGTGCGCGACATCGTGCTGATGAAGCTCGAGGCGGTCGGGCTGCGCGGCGCGGCGCACCTGAGCATCGGCCAGGTGTCCGGCGGCATGGCGCGGCGCATCGCGCTGGCGCGCGCGATCGCGCTCGACCCCGAGCTGATCATGTACGACGAGCCCTTCACCGGGCTGGACCCGATCGCGCTGGGCGTGGCGGCGAACCTGATCCGCAAGCTGGGCGACGCCACCGGCGCAACCTCGCTGGTCGTCTCGCACGATGTCACCGAGTGCTTTGCCATCTGCGACGAGGCCTATCTGCTGTCCGGCGGCGGCCGCGTCGTCGCGCACGGCACGCCCGACGAGCTGCGCGCGTCGACCGATCCGCAGGTGCGGCAGTTCATCGGCGGCGAACCCGACGGCCCGGTGCGCTTCCACTACCCGGCGCCGCCGCTGGCGCAGGACCTGGGGTTGGCCGCATGAGGGGGCCGCGGTGACCGACGCGCTGGCCTGGCTGGGCCGCAGTTCGCTGCTGTGGCTGCGCGGGCTCGGCCGCTCGGCCTTCTTCTTCGTCGACCTGCTGCGCCATGTGCCGGCCGCGCTGCGGCGCTGGCCGCTGGTGCTGGCGCAGGTGCACCTGGTCGGCAACCACTCGCTGCTGATCATCGCTGCGTCGGGGCTGGCGGTGGGCTTCGTGCTCGCGCTGCAGATGTACTACGCGCTGGTCACCTACGGCGCGGCCGAGAACCTGGGGCTGGTGGTCAACCTGGCGCTGCTGCGCGAGCTGGGCCCGGTGGTCACCGCGCTGCTGTTCGCCGGCCGCGCCGGCACCGCGCTGACCGCCGAGATCGGGCTGATGAAGGCCGGCGAGCAGCTCGCCGCGATGGAGCTGATGGCGGTCGACCCGCTGCAGCGCGTGCTGGCGCCGCGCTTCATCGGCGGCGTCGTCGCCATGCCCGTGCTCGCGCTGGTCTTCTCCGCGGTCGGCATCCTCGGCGCCTACGTCGTCGCCGTGCTGCTGATCGGCGTCGATGCCGGCAATTTCTGGTCGCTGATGCAGGACCGGGTCGATGTCTGGCGCGACCTGGGCAACGGCATCGTCAAGAGCATGGTGTTCGGCGTGATCTGCAGCTTCGTCGCGCTGTACCAAGGCTACGAGGCGCAGCCGACACCGGCCGGCGTGTCGGCGGCGACGACACGCTCGGTCGTCATCGCCTCGCTCGCCGTGCTGGGCATGGACTTCATCCTCACGGCGCTGATGTTCTCCACCCCCTGACCTCATGAGCACGAGATCCATTGAAACCCTGGTCGGCCTGTTCGTGCTGCTCGGCATGGCGGCGCTGCTGTTCCTGGCGCTGCAGGCGGCCAACCTGGCCAGCTTCAGCACCGAGCCGACCTATGCGATGACGGCGAGCTTCGACAACATCGGTGGGCTGAAGGTGCGCGCGCCGGTGCGCAGCGCCGGCGTCACGGTCGGCCGCGTGACCACCATCACGCTCGATCCGAAGACCTACCGCGGCGTGGTCCGCATGGACATCCGCGAGGGCTTCCGTTTTCCCACGGACAGCTCGGCGAAGATCCTCACCTCCGGCCTGCTCGGCGACCAGTACATCGGGCTGGAGCCGGGCGCCGACGACGCCAACCTCGCGCCGGGGGCGACGATCACGCACACGCAGTCGGCGCTGGTGCTGGAGAACCTGATCGGCCAGCTGCTGTTCAGCAAGGCGGCCGAGGCCGGCGACGCGGGGGCGAAGAAGTGAGCCTGGGCGGCACGATCCGCCGTGTGCTGCCGGCCTTGCTGCTGGCGGCGCTGTGCGCAGCGGCGTCGGCGCAAGGCACGGCCGCCGATGACGATGCGGATGCCGTGCCGCGCACGGCCGTGGTGGCCGACCCGTGGGAGCCATTCAACCGCGCCATCTTCAAGTTCAACCAGGACCTGGACGCCGGGCTGCTGTACCCGTGGGCCGACGCCTACGTGACGCTGGTGCCGGAACTGGCGCGCACCGGCATCCACAACTTCTTCAACAACTTCGAGGACCTGTGGTCGGGCGTCAACAACCTGCTGCAAGGCAAGCTGGAGCGCTCGATCGCGATGAGCTTTCGCTTCATCTGGAACACGGTGTTCGGCTGGGGCGGGCTGATCGACATGGCCAGCGAGTTCGGCATCGAGCGCACCCCCGAGGACTTCGGCCAGACGCTGGGCGTGTGGGGCGTGCCGAGCGGCAACTTCCTGATGCTGCCGCTGTTCGGGCCGTCGACGGTGCGCGACGCGGTGGCGCTGCCGCTGGACATCGCCGCCACGCCGTCGTATGCGATCGGCGAGGCCGCGTTCCGCCCGGTGACCACCGTGCTGCAGATCGTCGACACGCGCGCCCAGCTGCTCGGGGCGGACAAGCTGCTGGACACCATCGCGCTGGACAAGTACAGCTTCGTGCGCGATGCCTTCCTGACGCGGCGGCTCAACCTGGTGTGGGACGGCAATCCGCCCGAGCCGTCGGCCGGGCGCGGCAAGGCCCCCGCGCCATGAGGCGGTACACGGCACGGGGCCCCGCCGCGTTATCGTGCTTTACCCTGATACCCCGGAGAACCCGACGATGCTGACCCGCAGGATGCTGTTGTGCGCGCTGGCCCTGGTGGCCGCCGCGCCGGCACGGGCCGAGACCGCCCCCGATGAACTGATCCTGCGCCTGTCGGTGGAGGTCATCGACTCGGTGAAGGCCGACAAGGCCATCCAGGCCGGCGACGTGGGGCGGATCCTGAGCCTGGTCGATGCCAAGGTCATGCCGCTCGTCAACTTCCCGCTGATGACGAAGAGCGCGGTCGGCCGGCGCTGGAACGAAGCCACCCCCGAGCAGCAGAAGCGGCTGCAGGACGAGTTCAAGACGCTGCTCGTGCGCAGCTATTCGGGCGCGTTGACGCAGGTGAAGAACCAGACGGTCGACCTGAAAGGGCAGCCGCTGAAGCTGTCGGAGTCGCTGGTCGAGGTGCGCACGCTGATCGTCGGCGGCAAGGAGCCGATCCCGCTGTCGTACCGCCTGGAGAAGAGCAGCGGCAGCTGGAAGATCTCCGATGTCAACGTGCTCGGCGTGTGGCTGGTCGATAACTACCGCACCCGCTTTGCGCAGGAGATCAGCGCCGGCGGCATCGACGGCCTGATCGCCTTCCTCGCGGGGCTCAACAAGGGCACGGCGAAGAGCTGAGCGCGGTGAAGCTGCCGCCCACGCTGACGCTGGACAGCGCCGCCGCCGTGTGGCGTTCGCTGCAGGCCGACACGGCCGGCCAGGGCGCGCTGACGATCGACGCGTCGTCGCTGACGCAATTCGATTCCGCCGCGCTGGCGCTGCTGCTGCAGGCGCGCCGGCTGGCACAACACAGCGGCCGTGCGTTCGAGCTGCACGGCGCCCCGCCCAAACTGCAGCAGCTGGCGCAGCTGTACGGCGTGCACGGCCTGCTCGGGATGCAGGGCGGCTGAGCCTTCTGCGGGTTTGTCCTGCCGGCGGCGCATGCGTCGGCCGCAGCGGCGTTCGCTACGATGCCCGGTCGAGGACAAGACCCGGAGACGACCGATGACACGCATTCGTTTCACTGCGCTGGCCGCGGCGGCGCTTGCCGCGGGGGCTGCGCAGGCCCAGGACGCCGGCCAGCTGAACGTCATCTGCTCGGTGCAGGCCGAGTGGTGCAACA
>DAORHX010000090.1:0-10674 GCA_035438245.1 Rubrivivax sp. | reverse complement strand
CTGTGCGCGTTCGCGTGGAGAGCGGCGCGTTCGACACCTCCCGCGTGCGGCGCGACGGCGCGCTCTGGCAGGTCGAACTCGGCGAGCGCCGGCTGGCGTTCGGCGCCCGCCTGGACGGCGAAGCGCTGCACGTCGAGCGCGAAGGCCGGCAGGAGCAGCATCGTTTCGTGCGCACGCGCGAAGACCAGGCCGAGCGCGTCTGGCTGCACGGGCCGCTGGGCATCCACGCTTTCACGCGCATCGATCGCACCGCGCATGCCCTTGCCGGAACGGCCGCCGGCGCCGCCGCCGGCAACGCCTTGCGCGCGCCGATGCCCGGCCTCGTCACGGCGGTGTCCACCCACGTGGGTGCGCGCGTACGCGCCGGCGAGGCGCTGGTGATGATGGAGGCGATGAAGATGATGCACACGCTGGCCGCTCCGGCGGACGGCACCGTGGCCGAGCTGCGCTGCCGCGTCGGCGACTCGGTGCGCGGCGGCGACGTGCTGGTGGCCATCGAACCCGAGGCGACGACATGAACGAACCGATCTACTTCACCGAAGAGCACCGCCAGTTCCGCGACAACCTGCGCCGCTTCCTCGAGCAGGAGGTGGTGCCGAAGGCCCACGCCTGGGAAGAGGCCGGCAAGGTGCCGCGCGAGGTGCTGCGCCAGATGGGCAGCCTCGGCTACCTCGGCATCCGCTATCCCGAGAAATACGGCGGCGCCGAACTCGACACGGTGTACAGCGCGATCCTCGCAGAGGAACTCGGGCGCACCACCTTCGGCGGCTTCGCGGTCACGGTCACCGTGCACACCGACATGGCCTCGCCGCACCTCGCCAACTTCGGCAGCCCCGAGCAGCTCGAGCGCTGGCTGCCGCCGATCAACCGCGGCGAGCAGGTCTGCGCGGTGGCGGTGACCGAGCCCGACGCCGGCTCCGACGTGGCCGGCATCCGTACCCGCGCGGTCCGCGACGGCGACCACTGGGTGATCAACGGCAGCAAGATGTTCATCACCAACGGCGTGCACGCCGACGTGGTTTTCGTCGGCGCGAAGACCGACATGGAGGCGAAGGGCTCGCGCGGCATCTCGATCTTCGTCGTCGAGAAGGGCGCGCCGGGGTTTCGCGTCGGGCGCGCGCTGAAGAAGAGCGGCTGGCTGTGCAGCGACACCGCCGAGCTGGTGTTCGAGGACTGCCTCGTGCCGGCAGCGCACCTGCTCGGGCAGGAGAACAAGGGCTTCTACCAGATCATGCGCAACTTCCAGAACGAGCGCATGGTGATCGGCGCCGCCGCGATGGGCGAGGCCGCACGCGCGATCGAGCTGACGGTGGCCTACGTGCGTGACCGCAAGGCCTTCGGCGCCACGCTGTGGGACAAGCAGGCCATCCGCCAGCGTCTGGCGATGCGCGCCGCGCAGGTGGAGGCCGGGCGCGCGCTCGTCTACCACGCCGCCTGGCTGGACGCGCAGGGCAAGGATTGCGTCAAGGAAGTATCGATGGTCAAGGCGTTGTGCGGCGAACTGGTCAACCAGGTGCTCTACGACTGCCAGCAATTCCACGGCGGCTTCGGCTACATCCGCGAGTCGGCGATCGAACGCATGGTTCGCGACGCGCGCGTCGAGGCGATCGGCGGCGGCGCCACCGAGGTGATGCTCGAGGAGATCGCCAAGCGCATGTGATCGGGCGCGGGGCCGGGTGGCCTCGCGCCGAGCTTGATGGAAACCCGGGTGGGGTGACGCTGTTGTCGGAACCCGCCCATGCTCGAGAGGGAGAACCGTATGTCGGAGCCGTGTCAAGTCGATGACTCATCGGTACGGAAGTGGCAACAGATCACGATGATTTCGGCGTACAGCCGAGAGTTGGGGCTGCGCCTGCATGCGGTCCAGCCCGATTGGTGCGTGATCAGGGCTCCCTACGATTCGCGCACGATCGGCAACCCGGAGACCGCCGTCGTCCACGGGGGCGTGATCACGGCGTTGCTGGACAGCTGCTACGGGCTGGCGATCTTCGTGCGTATGAACAAGCTGCGCCCGATGGCCACGCTCGACCTGCGCATCGACTATCTCAAGCCCGCCACGCCGGGCCGCGACATCCTGGGCGGTGCTGTTTGCTACAAGCTCGGCCACGAGCTGGCATTCGTGCGCGGCACCGCGTACCACGACAGCCCCGACGATCCGATCGCCACGTCGGCGGCGATCTTTATGTTCACCGGCGGACCGGCCATCTCGTTCGAGGCGGCGGCCGCCGCCCTGGAGGGTCCGAAGCCATGAACCTGACCGAATTGCTTCGATTGGCGCGCGATACGCGCGACTGGGCTCCGCTGATCGACCTGGTGCCCTATGCGAAGTTTCTGAACGTCCGGCTGGACATCAAGGGCGATCAGTTCACCGCCTGCATGCCTTTCGATCCCAAGCTGATCGGCAACCCTGTGCTGCCCGCACTGCACGGTGGCGCGACCGGCGGGTTCATCGAGTGCGCCGGCATGTTCTACCTACTGTGGCACATGGAAAGCGCGGATCTGCCCAAGACGATCAACTTCAAGTTCGAGTTCCTGCGCTCCGGGCGGCCCGAAGACACCTACGCCAGCGTCTTCATGGTCAAGCAGGGCCAGCGCGTGGCCCATCTTCGCGTCGAGGCCTGGCAATCGGGCCCGGACAAGCCGATCGCCATCGGGCACGGCAACTTCATGCTCAAACCCTTGCCCGACACCGCCGCAAAATCATGACCACTTCCTCCTATCGCTCCATCTACCGCCCCGGCCTGTTTGCCGGCCAGACCGTCATCGTCACAGGCGGCGGTAGCGGCATCGGCCGCTGCATCGCACACGAACTGGCGAGCCTCGGCGCGGCGCTCGCGCTCGTGGGGCGCAAGGTTGAGAAGCTGCAGTCGGTGCAGGCCGAAATCGCACAGGCCGCGCCGGAATGCAAGCTCAGCATCCACTCGTGCGACATCCGCGACGAAGCCGGCGTGAAGCAGATGATCGCCGACGTGCTGGCCGCGCACGGCCGCATCGACGGCCTCGTCAACAACGCCGGCGGCCAGTACCCACAGCCGGCGCGCGACATGACGCTCAAGGGCTGGGACGCGGTCGTGCGCAGCAACCTGCACGGCGGCTTCCTGGTTTCGCGCGAGGCCTACACGCAGTGGATGGAAGGCCACGGCGGCTCTATCGTCAACATCATCGCTGACATGTGGATGGGCATGCCCGGCATGGCGCACAGCGGCGCCGCGCGTGCCGGCATGCTGTCGTTCACCGAGACGGCGGCCTGCGAATGGGGCAACGCCGGCGTGCGCGTGAACGCGGTGGCGCCGGGCTTCGTTGCCAGCAGCGGCTTCGACACCTATGGCCCGGAGATGAAGGCCAAGTTCCGCAGCCTGATGAAAAACTCGCCACTGCAGCGCTACGGCACCGAGGCCGAGGTGTCATCGGCGGTGGTCTACCTGCTGTCCGAAGGCGCGGCCTACATCACCGGGTCGTACATCCGCGTCGACGGTGGCGTGCCCAACGCGCGCCAGACCTGGAAGCTCGAGGCACGCAGCCGCAGCCAGCCCTACGAGGGTTTCCCGCTGGCCCGCATGCCCGAGTGCCTGAAACCCGGCGCGCAGTGAGAGCGGTCGGCGCGCAGTCCCACCGAAAGGAGTCACAGCCCATGAGCACCGAAGCCCCCGCCGGCGCGCGCGTCGTGCCCTTCAAGACGCACAACCGCACGATCACCGAGTCCGACATCGTCACCTTCGTCAACGTGGTCGGGTTGCACGAGCCCTACTTCATCGACATGGAGTACATCCAAGCCAACATGTCGGGCAGGCACCGCAACCGCTTCGCGCCCGGGCCGATGATCATCTCGGTGGGCATGGGGCTGCTCGCGCCCACCGTCACCGGCGTCATCGACAAGGTGCTCGAAGGGCACGAGCACGGGCCCTTCGGCGGCATGACCGGCGTGCAGGCGCGTGTCAAGGGCGCGCTGTTCCCGAACGACACCATTCATGTCGAGGGCGAGGCGTGGCTGCGTCCGCCCACCTCGCGCGGCTACACGCTGATGGACCTGCGCCATCGTGTCGTCAACCAGCACGGCGAGGTGCTGGTCGATTTCACCGAGACCATCACCTTCCTGCCCAAGGGCGCGGTCGAAGCCGATTGAACATGGCCGCGATGAGCCAGCGTTTCGAGGGACGCGTCGCGATCGTCACCGCGGCTGGCTCCGGCATCGGTGCCGCAACCGCGCGGCGGCTGGCCGGGGAGGGCGCGCGCGTGGTCGTCGCCGACCTGAGCGGCACGCGCGCGCAGGCCACCATCGAGGCCATCGGCGCGGCCGGCGGCGAGGCCGTCTGGCTGAAGATCGACGCCGCCGAACCGGCCGCCATCGAAGCCACGGTCGAGCTCGCGCTGTCGCGCTGGGGCCGGCTCGACGTGCTCGTCAACAACGCCGGCTACGGCGAGCCCGCGCTGATCTGCGACACCACGCTCGAGTCGTGGAACCGCACCGTCGCGGTGACGCTGACGAGCGTGTTCCTGGGCCTGAAGTACGGCCTGCCGCCGATGCGGCGCCAGGGTGGCGGCGCGGTGGTCAACACCGCGTCGGTGTCGGGCACGGCCGGCGACATCGGCATGCCGGCCTACAACGCGGCCAAGGCCGGTGTCATCAACCTGACGCGCGCCGCGGCGCTGGAGTGCGCGGCCGAGAACATCCGCGTCAACTGCATCTGCCCTGGCGGCATCGACACCCGCGTGACGCAGGTGCTGGCCGGCGACCGCGCCGACGAGGTGCGGCGCGCGATGGCGGCCGTGCATCCGCTCAAGCGCATGGGCAGCGCCGACGAGATCGCCGCGGCGATCGCCTTCCTGGCTTCCGACGAGGCTTCGTTCATCACCGGCGCGGCGCTCGTGGCCGATGGCGGGCTCACCGCCGGCACCGGGTTGCCGCCGTTCGTGCCGCGCTGAGCGGCGACATCGAAGGATTACCGTGCCGCTCGATTTCTCGTTCACCGAAGAGCAGAACCTGCTGCGCGACAGCGTGCGCAGCATGCTCGACCGCATCGCCACGCCCGAGTACGTGCGCCGCTGCGACCAGGAGCCGCGCTACCCGACCGAGCTCTACGAGGCGTTCGTCGAGCTCGGCCTGCTGCGCATGCCGTTTCCCGAGTCGGTGGGCGGGCTGGGCGGCGGCGTCATCGACTTCGCGATCATCGCCGAGGAGCTCGGCCGCAAGAGCTACGACTTCCTTGGCGCCTACGGCACCTGCGTCTTCAACGGCCTGAACATCCTGCACAACGGCACCGAGGCGCAGCGCCGGCACTGGCTGCCGCAGCTGATGGACGGCCGCATCAAGATGTCGATCTCGATGACCGAGCCGGGCGCGGGCTCGGACGCCGGCGCGATGCGCACCAGTGCCCGCCTCGACGGCGAGCACTGGGTGGTCAACGGCCAGAAGGTGTTCTCCACCGGTGCGGGCGCGGATCGCAACGTGATCAACCTCTACGCGCGCACCCGCCCCGAGGGCCCACACCAGGAGGCGCTCTCGCTGTTCCTCGTCGACAAGGACACGCCGGGCATCACGCTGCGCAAGCTCGACACGCTGGGTCGGCGCGCGCTCGGCACCTACGAGATCTTCTTCGACGACGTGCGCGTGCCGGCCGACCGGCTGGTTGGCGAGGCGCACAAGGGCTGGGGCTACATGCTCTCGGGCCTGCAGCTCGAGCGGCTCATGACCGTGGCCGGCTACGTCGGCGGGGCTCAGGCCGCGGTCGATCTGGCGCTGGCCTACGCCAAGGAACGCAAGCAGTTCGGTAAGCCGATCGGCACCTTCCAGTCGATTGCGCACCTGCTGGCCGACATGCAGACCGCGGTAGAGGCCAGCCGCGCGCTGCTGTGGCGCGCGGCCTGGCAGCTCGAACGCGGCGAGGACGCGCTGATGGCGATCTCGCAGGCCAAGCTGTTCGGCTCCGAGGCCTACGCCAACATCGCCAATCAGGGCATGCAGATCATGGGCGGCTACGGCTACATCATGGAGTTCGACATGCAGCGCCACTACCGCGACGCGCGCGCCACCACCATCACCGCCGGCACCTCGCAGATGCAGCGCAATCTCATCGCCGGCCTGATGGGGCTGAAGACCAAATAATGAAGGGAGCCGAGTGGACTTCGAACTGACCGACGAGCAGCGCCAGCTGCGCGACGCCGCGCGCAAGCTCGCGCAGAGCGAGTTCCGAGAGCGCGCCGCGCGCTGGGACCGCGAGGAGCGTTTCCCCGAGGAGAACAAGCACCGCCTGGCCGAGCTGGGCTACCTCGGCCTGAGCATGGACCGCGACCACGGCGGCAGCGGCGCCGGGCTCGTCGACACCTACCTGGTGATCGAGGAACTGGCCAAGGTGGATCTGCTGACGGCGATGATCGTGCACGACCAGAACGTCTCGCCGCGCATCATCGCCAACCACGGCTCGGCCGAGATGAAGCAGCGTCTGCTGCCGCGCTTCGTCAGCGGCGAGCTCGAGTGCAGCATCGCCTGGACCGAGCCGCAGGCGGGCTCCGACGGCACCGCCATCCGCACCTCGGCCGTGCGCGAGGGCGGCGAGGTCGTCATCAACGGCAGCAAGATCTTCACCACCTTCGGCGACCGTGCCGACATGCACCTCGTCTATGCCCGCTTCGGCAAGAGCAGCGGCGCGCGCGGCATCGGCACCGTGATCGTCGAGCGCGACCGACCGGGCTTCACCGTCAAGAAGCTCGAAGGCAAGATGGGCGTGCGCGGCGCGGCCGAGAACGAGCTGTTCTTCGACAACGTGCGCGTGCCGGCATCGAACATCGTCACCGAGGGCGACCCGAGCAGCTCGGCCGGCTTCGTCAAGCCGCTCACGCTGTACAACGGCACCCGCGTCGGCATGGGCGTGATGGCGCTCGGCGTGGCCGAGGGCGCGTTCGATCTGGCGCGCGAGTACATGACGGTGCGCGAGCAGTTCGGCCAGAAGCTGTCGGAGATGCAGGGCCTGCGCTGGATGATGGCCGACGCGCTGATCGAGATCGAGGCCGCGCGTTGCCTCTGCTACAAGGCGCTCGCGCTGATCGACGCCGGCAAGCCCGACCCGGCGCTGTGCTCGATCGCCAAGGTCTTCGCCACCGAGATGGCGCAGCGCGTGACGCTGCAGTGCCAGCAGATGTTCGGCGGCTACGGCTACTTCGGCTCGCTGCCGCTGGAGCGCATGGTGCGCGACGTGCGCATGCTCACGCTCACCGGCGGCACGACGCAGACGCAGAAGAACGTGATCGCGACCCACATCTTCGACGGTCGCAGCAACAGGAGCAGGACATGACGGTACGCATCGAGCGCGAGGGCGCGCTGGCGCTCATCACCCTGGCACGGCCCGAGCGCCTGAACGCGCTCACGCCGGAGATGATGGAGCAGCTCGCCGATGCGACCGCATCGCTGCAGAAGGACCGCGAGGTGCGCGCGGTGCTGCTGCGCGGCGAGGGGCGGGCGTTCTGCGCCGGCGCCGACGTCGGCACGATGAAGGGGCTGGACGTACTCGCCGGGCGCCAGCGCATCCAGCGCGCGCACCGCGTCATCGCCGGGCTCGCCAACCTCGACAAGCCGGTGATCGCGGCGGTGCGCGGCGCGACGGTCGGCGTCGGCTGGAGCCTCGCACTCGCCTGCGACCTGATCCTCGCGTCGGAGAACGCGAGCTTCAGTCTCGTGTTCAAGAAGATCGGGCTGGCGCCCGACGGCGCCGCGGCCTACTTCCTCACCCAGTACATCGGCGTGCTGCGCGCCCGCGAGCTGATGATGAGCGCGCGTATGGTGCCCGCCGCCGAGGGCCTGCAGCTCGGCATGGTCAATGAGGTGCTGCCCGACGACCAGCTCGACGCGCGCGCGCTCGCACTGGCGCACGAGCTCGCCGAGTCGGCCACCTTCGCGCTGGCCAGCGGCAAGCGCCTGTTCTGCGGCGCGATGCAGCCCAGCCTCGAGGCCTTCCTCGACCTCGAGTCGCACGTGCAGAACCTCGTGCTGCAGAGCGACGACCGCAAGGAAGGCGTCGCCGCCTTCCTCGAGAAGCGCAAGCCGAACTTCGTCGGCCACTGAACCGCGACCCGACATGTTTCAACTCGACCCCGACCTCGAATCGTTCCGGCAGGACATCCGCAAGACCGCCGAGCGCGCCTTCGCCGAGAAGGCCGCCTACTGGGACGAGAAGGAGGAGTT
This sequence comes from Rubrivivax sp., assembly GCA_035438245.1. Taxonomy (GTDB): domain Bacteria; phylum Pseudomonadota; class Gammaproteobacteria; order Burkholderiales; family Burkholderiaceae_C; genus Rubrivivax. Next base: position 2,498 of record DAORHX010000090.1, on the reverse strand, counting down.
CCCCGCCGAGAACCGCGACCTGCTCGCGCGGCTCGGCTACCTGGGCATGGTGATTCCCGAGGCCTACGGCGGCTCGGGCGCGCCGATCATCCAGGGCACCATCCTGCTGGAAGAAGTGGCGCGGGTGTGCTTCAACACCGCGCTGGTCGCGCAGCTCGCGCTCAACGGGCCGTCGCGCGCGATCGCGATCATGGCCAGCGACGAGCAGAAGCGGCGCTGGCTGCCCGGTTGCGTGAGCGGCGAGCACAACTTCGCCATCGGCATCAGCGAGCCCGGCGCCGGCTCGGGGATGACCGACATGGTGACGTCGGCCACGCCCGACGGCGACCACGTGGTGCTGCACGGCCAGAAGGCCTACTGCACCGGCGGCCACCTCGCCACGCACGTGTTCGTGTTCGCGCGCTGGGGCAAGACGCAGGGGCCCAAGGGCATCGGTGCGCTGGTGGTCGAGCGCGGCACGCCGGGCTTCGAGGTCGGCCACCCCGAGCGCAAGATGGGCGGGCGCGGCATGCCCGAGGTCGAGCTCTACTTCGACCGCTGCCGCGTGCCGCGCGAGAACGTCATCATGGCCGGCGACCCGGAGTCCACGCGCAGCTTCAAGCGCCTGATGAGCTCGTTTGGCCCCGAACGCGTGGGCAATGCGGCGATGTGCCTGGGCGTGGCGCAGGGCGCCTACGAGGCGGCGAAGGCCTACTCGCAGCAGCGCGAGCAGTTCGGCCGCCCGATCTGCGAGTTCCAGGGCCTGCAATGGAAGATCGCCGACATGGCGGTGCAGATCCATGCCGCACGGCTGATGATCTACGGCGCCGCGACGAACCTGGTCGACGGCTTCCCCGACCCGCTCGAGGCCGCGATGGCCAAGCTCTATGCCAACGAGATGGTCCAGCGCGTCACCAACGAGGCGCTGCAGATGCACGGCCACGCCGGCTTCACGCGCGCGCTGCCGCTCGAGCGCATGGTGCGCGACTCGCGCGGCTTCGCGCTCGGCGGCGGCACCACCGAGATCCTGCGCAACACCATCGCCTCGATGGTCTACGGGCGGGCGTTCGACCAGCGGCGCGGTTGACTGCTGGCCCGCTTCGAGAACCAAGGAAGAAAGGAACCAGCCTCGTGAAGCTGGGTGAGCGCCTGCGCGACGTCGTTCACGGGCCCGGCCGGCACGCCGGGGCGCATCAGCGTCTCGAACAGCGGCGCAGCGGCGAGCTCGGTCGGCGTGCGCTCGATCTCGGCGCGCTCCACGCATGCGCAGAAGCGCCGGAACTGCCCGTCGTTGACGAGGCCGAGGAAGATCTCGCCGTCGGCGGCCGTGTAGCGGTCGTAGGACGCGATGTTGGGGTGCGAGCTGCCGATGCGCGGCGGCACGCGCCCGAGTAGTACCAGTTCGACGCATGCGGCATCTGCAGCGCCAGGCCGCTGTCGAACAGCGTGGCCTCGACGCGCTGGCCGCGGCCGGTGGCGCCGCGCGCGGCCAGCGCCAGCAGCACGCCGACCATCGCGTTGTGGCCGGTGAGGTGGTCGACCACCGGCACGCCCAGCCGCAGCGGGCCCGACTCGGGCGTGCCGTTGGTGCTCATCAGGCCGCAGATCGCCTGCGCCACGGCGTCGTAGTCGGGCAGCCCGCCGAGCGGGTAGTCGGCGCCGAAGCCGCTGACGCTGCAGTAGATGAGGCGCGGATGCCGCGCCGCGAGCGTGCTCTCGTAGCTCAGCCCCCACTTCTCCATCGTGCCGGGCAGGAAGTTCTCGACCAACACGTCGGCGCCGACGAGCAGCCGTTCGAGCAGCACGCGCCCGGCCGGGCGCGAGAGGTCGATGGCGATCGAGCGCTTGCCGCAGTTGAGCGCGCCGAAGTAGGCCACCTCGCCGCGCTCGTCCAGCGGCGGTCCGAAGTGGCGCGACTCGTCGCCGTCGGGCGGCTCGACCTTCACCACCGAAGCGCCGTGGTCGGCGAGCATCTGCGCACACAACGGGCTGGCGAGCACGCGCGAGAGGTCGAGCACGCGCAGGCCCTCGAGCGCACGCGGCGCCGCGGCGCTGGGTGCGGCGGGCGGAGCGGGATCAGCCATGTGCGAGCAGGCGTCGGGCCTCGGCACGGATCGCCGACGGCATCGCGATCGACTTGCGCGCCTCGAGGTCGAAGAACAGCGCCGCCACGACGATGGTGGTCAGCGGTTTCGCGTCGGCCGCGTCGACGATGTGGTGGACCACGTGGAACACCTTCTCGCCGACCGCCAGCATGCCGCTGCGCACGTCGATGGCGTGGCCCGCGCGCATCGGGCGGTGGTAGGTGATGTCGTAGTCGAGCGCGGCCGAGCCGGTGCCGCTTGCCTGCAGCGCGCCGCGGTCGATCTTCATCGCGCGGAACAGGTGCGTGATCGCATCGTTGAAGCGTGCGATATGGGCGCGCGGCGGCGCCACGCCGTCGGCGTCGCATTCCCAGGCTTCGACCGAGCCGCGGCAGCTGAGCAGCAGGCCTGCGGCATCGCCTGGCGCGGGCGATG
>DAORHX010000089.1:0-10684 GCA_035438245.1 Rubrivivax sp. | reverse complement strand
TAAGGAGACCAGGCCATGGCCGCACCGCAAAAGAAGATGAACGTCGTGCAGCTGACGTTCATCGTCATGGTCAACATGATGGGCTCGGGCATCATCATGCTGCCGTCGAACATGGCCAAGGTCGGCGCGATCTCGCTGACCTCGTGGCTGGTCACCGCGCTCGGCTCGCTGGCCATCGCCTGGGGCTTCGCGCAGGCCGGCATCTTCAACCAGCGCCCGGGCGGGCTGGCCGCCTACGCCGAGGACGCCTACGGCAAGAACGGCTACTTCCAGGTCTTCTTCCTGTACTTCCTGTCGCTGGCCATCGCCAACGTGGCGGTGGCGATCTCGGCGCTCGGCTACCTGTCGAGCTTCTTCCCGGGGCTGACCTCGACGCCGGTGATGACTGCACTCGGCGTCATTGCGCTGCTGTGGATCACCACCGTCGCCAACTTCGGCGGGCCGAGCGTGACGGGCAAGATCGGCTCGGTCACGGTGTGGGGCGTGATCCTGCCGGTGGGCTTCATGGCGCTGGCCGGCTGGTTCTGGTTCAGCCGCGACACCTTCGCCGCCGCCTGGAACCCCAAGGGCATCAGCCTCGCCGAGGGCATGGGCTCCTCCATTGCGCTGACGCTGTGGGCCTTCCTCGGCCTGGAGTCGGCAAGCCAGAACGCTTCCGCCGTCGAGAACCCGAAGCGCGACGTGCCGCTGGCCTGCATGTTCGGCACGCTCGGCGCGGCGGCGATCTACATCCTGTCCACCGCCGCGATCCAGGGCATCGTGCCGAACGCCGAACTGGCCGAATCGACCGGCCCCTTCGGCCTGGCCTACGCCAAGATGTTCAACCCGCTGGTCGGCCAGATCGTCATGGCGCTGGCGGTGATGGCCTGCGTCGGCTCGCTGCTCGGCTGGCAGTTCACGCTGGCCTCGACCGCCAAGGACGCCGCCGACTCCAAGCTCTTCCCCGCCGTCTTCAGCAAGGCGACCGGTTCCGGCGCACCGATCGTAGGCATGGTGATCATGGGTGTGCTGCAGTCGCTGATGGCGCTGATGACGATCTCGCCCGACCTGAACCAGCAGTTCTCGGCGCTCGTCAACCTGGCGGTGGTGACCAACGTGCTGCCCTACGTCATCGCCTTGTCGGCGCTGTGGGTGATGATGCGCGACGCCAAGGTGGCCGACGGCACGCGCAAGATCAACACCTTCGTCGCCTTGATCGCGCTGCTGTATTCGATCTACGCGCTGTGGGCCTCGGGCAAGGATGCGGTGATGGGCGGCATGCTGGTGCTGGCCATCGGCTACCTGGTGTGGGGCCTGATCGCGCCGCGCTTCGCGCCGGCCGTGGCCAAGAGCTGAACGGGAGGACCAGACGATGAACCGCAGCTCCATCCTGCAGCGCCCGCTGCGCAGCGCGCTGCTTGCCGCCGGCCTGGCGCTGGGCGCCTGCGCCACGGTGCTCGCCGCCGGCGTGCTCGACCGTGCGCGCGAAAGCTCGAAGCTGACTTTCGGCTACCGCGCCGATGCCCGGCCCTTCGCCTTCACCGACGGCGGCAAGCCGGCCGGCTTCTCGGTCGCGCTGTGCCAGAAGGTGGCCGACGCGGTCAAGGCCGAACTGAAGCTGCCGAACCTGCAGCTCGAGTTCGTGCCGGTCACGGCGACCAGCCGCTTCGAGCTGCTGCAGCAGGGCAGGGTCGACCTGAGCTGCGGCACCGACACGCCGACGCTGGCGCGGCGTGGCAGCGTCGACTTCTCGCTGCCGATCTTCTTCGCCGGCACCGGCGCGCTGCTGCGCAAGGACGCCGACCCGCGGCTGCGCGACGCGCTGGCCGACAAGCCCGACCCGGTCCGGCCGGTGTGGCGCGGCGCGCCGGGCATCTTCGGCCTGAACGTGGTGTTCGCGGTGGTCACCGGCACCACCGTCGAGAAGGCGCTGATCGACGCGCTGAAGCTGCGCCGCGTCAACGTCAACGTCGCGCCGGTGCCCGACTACGCGGCCGGCGTGCAGATGGTGCTCGATGGCCGCGCCGCCGCGCTGTTCGGCGACCGGCCGGTGCTGCTCGACCTGGCGCAACGCGGCGCGGGCGCCGGCCAGCTGCAGGTGATCGAGCGCAGCTTCACGCGCGAGCCGCTGGCGCTGGCGCTGCCGCGTGGCGACGGCGAGTTCAGGCTGCTGGTCGACCGCACGTTGAGCCGGCTGTACCGCTCGCCGGACTTCGCCGCGCTCTACACCACCTATTTCGGCGCGCCGGGGGCGGGCGCGCTCGAATTCTTCCAGGCGGTGGCCCTGCCCGACTGAAAACCCACGAGGAGAGCGACGATGCAAACACTGGGAGTCCACAGCGAAGTCGGCAAGCTGCGCACGGTGATGGTCTGCCGTCCCGGCCTGGCGCACCAGCGGCTGACTCCGGGCAACGCCGAGGAGCTGTTGTTCGACGACGTGCTGTGGGTGCAGGAGGCGCAGAAGGACCACTACGACTTCGTGCTGAAGATGCGCGAGCGCGGCACCGAAGTGGTGGACCTGCACGAGATGCTGGCCGAGACGCTGGCCGACCCGGCGGCACGCGACTGGGTGCTCGACCGCCGCATCACGCGCAACGACGTCGGCATGGGTATCGCCGACGACATGCGCGCCTGGCTGGCGGAGATGCCGGCACCGAAGCTGGCCGAACACCTGATCGGCGGCATCGCCATCCTCGACCTGCCGAAGAGCGAACGCGCGACGATGCTGGCCGAGGCCTTCGAGCCCACCGACTTCCTGATCCCGCCAATCCCGAACACGCTGTTCCAGCGCGACCCGTCGTGCTGGATCTACCAGGGCGTGACCTGCAACCCGATGTACTGGCCGGCGCGCCAGCCCGAGACGCTGCTGCAGCGCGCGGTCTACAAGTTCCACCCGCGCTTCAAAGGAGCGGACTTCAAGATCTGGTGGGGCGATAGCGACGAGCGCTTCGGCGCGTCGACGCTCGAAGGCGGCGACGTGATGCCCGTCGGCAAGGGCGTGGTGCTGATCGGCATGGGCGAGCGCAGCAGCCGCCAGGCGGTGTTCCAGCTGGCCGAGGTGCTGCTGACGCAGGGCGCCGCGACGCGGGTCATCGGCTGCCTGATGCCGAAGAGCCGCGCCGCGATGCACCTGGACACGGTGTTCAGCTTCTGCGACCGCGACCTGGTCACCGCCTACCGCGATGTCGCCGACCAGGTGCGCTGCTACAGCGCGCGGCCCGACGGCAAGGGTGGCATCGAGGTGCATGCCGACAAGGGGCATCTGTTCGACGTGGTCAAGGAAGCGCTGGGCTTGAAGGAATTGCGCGTGGTCGAGACCGGCGGCAACGCCTGGCAGGCGCAGCGCGAGCAGTGGGACGACGGCAACAACGTCGTCGCGCTGGAACCCGGCGTGGTCGTCGCCTACGACCGCAACCCGCACACCAATACGCTGTTGCGCAAGGCCGGGGTCGAGGTCATCACCGTGCGCGGCAGCGAACTCGGCCGCGGCCGCGGCGGTGGGCATTGCATGACCTGCCCGATCTCCAGAGATCCGGCGTATTGATCGCACCAGGGAGCACAACGATGAGCCTGAATCTGCGCAACCGCTCGCTGCTGACGGTGCAGGACTTCAACCAGCGCGAGTTCCGCTACCTGCTCGAACTGGCGCGCGACCTGAAGCGCGCCAAGTACGCGCGCACCGAGCAGAAGCACCTGCAAGGCAAGGAGGTCTGCCTGATCTTCGAGAAGACCTCGACGCGCACCCGCTGCGCCTTCGAAGTCGCCTGCCACGACCAGGGCGCGAACGTCACCTACCTCGACCCGGCGGGTTCGCAGATCGGCCACAAGGAGAGCTTCAAGGACTCGGCGCGCGTGCTCGGCCGCATGTTCGACGCCATCGAATACCGCGGCTCGAGCCAGAAGGGCGTCGAGATCCTCGCCCAGTACGCCGGCGTGCCGGTGTTCAACGGCCTGACCGACGAGTACCACCCGACGCAGATGCTCGCCGACGTGATGACGATGCGCGAGTTCAGCGACAAGCCGATCCACCAGATCAAGTACGCGTTCCTCGGCGACACGCGCAACAACATGGGCCATTCGCTGATGATCGTCGGCTGCCTGAGCGGCATGGACGTGCGCATCTGCGGGCCGAAGAAGCTGTGGCCCGCGGACGAATACGTGGCCATCGCGCGCGACCTGGAAAAGAAGTACGGCGCGACGTTGACCATCACCGACGATCCGCAGGCCGCGGTCAAGGACGTGGACTTCATCCACACCGACGTCTGGGTGTCGATGGGCGAGCCGAAGGAGGTGTGGAAGGAGCGCATCGAGCTGCTGATGCCCTACCAGGTCAACGCCGCGCTGATGCGCGCTGCCGGCAACCCTCGGGTCAAGTTCATGCACTGCCTGCCGGCCTTCCACGACACCGAAACCGTGGTCGGCAAGCAGATCGCCGATACCTACGGCATCAGCGACGGCCTCGAAGTCACCGACGAGGTCTTCGAGTCGGAGTGGAACATCGCCTTCGAACAAGCCGAGAACCGGCTGCACACGATCAAGGCGATCCTGGTGGCCACGCTCGGCGACTGACCCCCGATGGCCGCGACCGCCGACAGCGCCAAGAGCCTGGGGCTGGCGGCGTGTGTTGCCGTGGTCGTCGGCAACATGGTCGGCTCGGGCTTCTACCTGTCGCCGGCGGCGGTCGCGCCCTACGGCCTGCTGGCGGTGCTGATGTGGGTGGTGATGGGTATCGGCGCGATCTGCCTGGGCCTGACCTTCGCGCGCCTGGCGGCGGTGGTGCCGGCCACCGGCGGGCCCTATGCCTACACGCGCATGGCCTACGGCGACTTCGCCGGCTTCCTCATCGCCTGGGGCTACTGGATCTCGGTCTGGGCGTCGCTGCCGGCGATCGCCTTCGCCTTTGCCGGCTCGCTGATGAACCTGCTGCCGGCGCTGAACAACAAGGCGATGGCGCTGACGCTGACGCTGGGCGCGATCTGGGCGGTGGTCGGCATCAACCTGCGCGGCGTCAAGGCGGCGGGGCTGTTCGCGGAAGTGACCACCTATGCCAAGCTGGTGCCCTTCGCCGGCATCGCGCTGGTCGGGCTGTTCTACGTGCAGCGCGAGAACCTGTCGCAGTTCAACCCCAGCGGCGAGCCGCTGCTGACGGCGGCCGCGGCACTGGCGCCGCTGACGATGTTCGCCTACCTCGGCCTGGAGTCGGCCACGGTGCCGGCCGGCGACGTGCGCGACGCGGCGCGCACGATCCCGCGCTCGACCATCATCGGCGTCGCCATCGCCGCGACGCTGTACGTGCTGGGCACGGTGGCCGTGCTTGGTGTCGTGCCGCGCGAGCAGCTGATGACGTCGGTGGCGCCGTTCGCCGATGCCGCGCGGCTGATGTGGGGCGAGGTGGCTGCGCTGGCGGTGGCGCTGGCGGTCATCGTGTCGTCGATCGGCGCGCTCAACGGCTGGACGCTGCTGATGGGCCAGGTGCCGATGGCCGCCGCGCACGACCGCCTGTTCCCCGCCTTCTTCGGCCGCCTGTCGGCGCGCGGCGTGCCGGCGCTGGGCATCGTGATCTCGGCGGCGCTGGCCACGCTGCTGGTGGCCTTGCAGGCCTCGGGCTCGCCCGGCGTGCGCGCCTTCTACAACCTGCTGGTCGGCCTGTCGACGATGACGGCGGTGGTGCCCTATGCCTTCTGCGCGCTGGCCGTGCCGCTGGTGGCGGCGTGGCGCGGCAAGCGCGGCGCCGACGCGCCGCGCGTCGGCGTGGTGGAGCTGATCGCCTTTGCGTTCTCGCTGTTCACCATCTACGGCTGCGGCCCCGAGGCGGTGCTGTACGGGCTGACGCTGCTGCTGCTCGGGCTGCCGGTCTATGTCTGGCAGCGCCGCCAGGCCAGGGAGGAAGAACCATGCTGATCGTCACCGCCCTGGGCGGCAACGCGCTGCTCAAGCGCGGCGAGCCGATGACGGCCGAGAACCAGCGCCGCAACGTGCGCATCGCGGCGCAGTCGCTGGCGCCGGTCGCCGCCGAGCACGACCTGGTCGTCGGCCACGGCAACGGGCCGCAGGTCGGGCTGCTGGCGCTGCAGGGCGCGGCCTACGCCAAGGTCGAGACCTATCCGCTCGATGTGCTTGGCGCGCAGACCGAAGGCATGATCGGCTACATGATCGAGCAGGAGCTGGGCAACCTGCTGCCCTTCGAGCGGCCGTTCGCCACCCTGCTGACGATGGTCGAGGTCGACCCGCTGGACCCGGCCTTTGCCGACCCGACCAAGTTCATCGGCCCGGTCTACGACAAGGCCGAAGCCGATCGGCTGGCGGCCGAGAAGGGCTGGGCCATCAAGCCCGACGGCGACAAATGGCGCCGCGTGGTCGCCTCGCCCGAGCCGAAGCGCATCTTCGAACTGCGGCCGATGAAGTGGCTGCTGGAAAAACACACCATCGTCATCGCTGCCGGCGGCGGCGGCATTCCTGCCGCCTACCTGCCCGGCGAGCCGCGCAAGCTGGCTGGCATCGAGTGCGTGATCGACAAGGATCTGGCCACCGAGCTGCTGGCGCGCGAACTGGGCGCCGACCTGTACGTGATGCTGACCGACGCCGACGCGGTGTACGAAGGCTGGGGCACGCCGGCGCAGCGTGCGATCCGCCGCGCCTCGCCGGATGCCTTGAGCACGATGAGCTTCGCCGCCGGCTCGATGGGGCCGAAGGTCGATGCCGCCTGCCGCTTCGTGCGCGCCACCGGCAAGCGCGCGGCCATCGGCGAGCTGTCGCAGCTGGGCCGCATCCTCGCCGGGGAGTCAGGCACGACCGTCGACGCCACGGCGAGCGGAATCGTTTACTCTGGCTGAGCCGCCGCACCCCATGGAACAGGGCGGACACGAAAGGTGGACCCGATGATGAACTTCTCGACCCTCACGAAGCTGCTGCTGGCGGGCACCATCGCCGCGGCGCTGCTGCCTGCCAGCGCGTCGGCGGCCGACCGCGCGGCGCTCGAACGCGATGCGCGATCGGCGCTGCAGAAGCTGACGAACACCGTGCCCGCGGCGAAGTCGCTGTCGGCGTCGGCCGCCGCCGTGCTGGTGTTCCCCAAGGTCACCAAGGCCGGCCTGGGCGTGGGCGGGCAGTACGGCGACGGCGTGCTGTTCCGGCAAGGCAAGGTGGCCGGCTACTACAACACCAGCGGCGCCTCGTTCGGCTTGCAGGCCGGCGCGCAGCAGTTCGGCTATGCGATGTTCATGATGAACGACAAGGCGCTCGGTGCGCTCAGCGCCAACGAGGGCTTCGAGGTCGGCGTCGGCCCCAGCGTCGTGGTGCTCGACGAAGGCAAGGCCAAGACGCTCACCACCACCACCGCCAAGGACGACATCTATGCCTTCATCTTCGGCCAGAAGGGGCTGATGGCCGGGCTGGGCATCCAGGGCAACAAGATCACGCGGCTGAAGGACTAGCCGCCGCACACCATGACCCACTTCTTGCGCCTTGCCCTCGTCATCGCCGTCGCCGTGCTGGCCGGCTGCGTCGTCGCCCCGTACCCGACGGCCTACCCGACCGGCGCAACGACGCCGCCGAGCTTCGACCGCTCCTGGGACGCGGCGCTCGGCGCCGCCGCCGACGTCGGCATCCAGGTCACGCACGCCGACCGCGCCGCCGGCCGCATCAGCGGCACCAAGGCGGGCGCTGGCGTGACCATCGGGCTACAGCCGCAGGCCGACAACACGCTGAAGCTGAGCTTCGACGCGCCGGCCTCGAAGGAAAGCAACCCGACGCTCGGCGAACGCTGGGCGGCTGCCTACAACCGCCGCATGGGGCGCTGAGGCGAGCTGCCGCTTTGCATGGCGAAGCCCGCGGTCACCGTGGCGATCAGCCTCTCTGACGCATCGAGCGTCGGCGTTCGCTTTGTGCTGGCGTCCGCGCGGCCGAGGCCGTGCTCGGCCAAGCTGCCGACCCCGAAGCCGAAGCCGACTCTGCAGCCCAGCCCGGAGACGGCACTTCTGCTTCGCTGCGCTATGCTGCCTGCGTGAAGCCGCGCATCTATGTCGAGACCTCGGTTATCAGCTACTTGGCTGCGCGACCGAGCCGCGATGCACTGGTGAACTTCCGGCAGACCTTGACACATCTTTGGTGGGAGCAGGCCATCCGATCGTGCGAGCTGTTTGCGTCGGGTCTCGTGCTGGTCGAAATCGGCCGGGGCGACCCCGCTGCATCATCGAGGCGACGCTCCTTTTGCGAGGAGCTGGCGATGCTGGAGGGCCACGCGGACTCGCCTGCACTGGCGCGGCAACTGACCGATGCGGGGCTCGTGCCCGCCACGGAGCCGGAAGATGCACTGCACATCGCCGAAGCGACACTGGCGCGCATGGACTACGTGGCCACCTGGAACTTCGCCCACTTCGTCAACGTCTCAGCCAAGTACAAGCTCGTCCAGGCCCTGGCGGCCTGGGGATTCGCCCCGCCGCTCTTCGCGACGCCCGAGGAACTGCTCGAATCGAATACCGGAGTCGACTCATGACACATGCCGATGATCTGTTGCCGGCCGCGGCTTCGAGCCAGCGATGGGAAGACGCGGTGCTCGGCGAGCTGTGGGCGGTGAAGCGCCGCATCAATGCCGAGGCCAAATTCGACCCTGCCGTGCTGCATGCCCAAGCGCAGGCCGCGGCAGCGCAGTGGCGTGCCGGGCGCAGCGGCGCTGAGACCGCCGCGCCGTCGGGCAGTCCAGCCCGCGGACGCCACTCGGATCCGGGCGCCCGGTAGGCACGAGCGGTTCGCCGCCGAATCTGCTCGATCGGCTCGTGGACAACCGACTCGCCTATGCCCGATCGGCCCCCTCCTTGCGGGTGGGGCGGGGTACGCTGAGGCCGAGCTTCGACGCGCCCGCCTCGAAGGAGACCAACCCGACGCTCGGCGAACGTTGGGCGGCTGCCTACAACCGCCGCATGTGGCGCTGAGGCGCGGGCAGACGCGGTGAAGGCGCTGCTCGCGTACATCCGCCACACCCCGCTGCTGTGGCTGCTGGTCTTCGTGCCGGCGGTGCTGGTCGCGGCGCGGCTGGCCCCCGACGCGCACACGCTGCTGTTCGTGCTGTCGGTGCTGGCCATCGTGCCGCTGGCGGCGCTGCTGAGCCATGCCACCGAATCGGTGGCGGCGAAGACCGGCGACGCGGTCGGCGGGTTGCTCAACGCCACGCTGGGCAACCTGACCGAACTGGTGATCGCGCTGACCGCGCTGCGCGCCGGGCAGATGATGCTGGTCAAGGCCTCGATCGCCGGGGCCATCGTCACCAACACGCTGTTCATGCTCGGTGCGTCGTTCCTGCTCGGCGGGCTCAGGCACCACGTGCAGGAGTTCAACCGCATCAGCGCGCGCATGCAGGCCGGGCTGCTGTTCCTGGCCACCGTGGCGCTGCTGATCCCGTCGGCCGTGGCCACCGCTGATGCGGCGGCACAGGCAGCCTTCAGCCAGAGCCTGAGCGTGGGCCTGTCGCTGCTGCTGATCGCGGCCTATGCGCTGAGCATGCTGCACTCGCTGAAGACGCACCGCGAGCTGTTCGCCAGCGCCGCCTATGCCGGGCCGGCCGAAGCACCGTGGCCGATGGCGCTGGCGCTGGGGGCGCTGGCCGGCGTGACGGTGCTGGTGGCGCTGGTCAGCGAGATCTTCGTCGAGTCGGTGCAGCACGCGGCCGAGTCCTTCGGCATGAGCCCGGCCTTCGTCGGCTTCATCGTCGTCGCGCTGGTCGGCGGCGCGGCGGAGATGGCGTCGGCCTTCTCCGGCGCGCGCAAGAACCGGCTCGACCTGAGCGTGGGCATCGCGCTGGGCAGCGCGTCGCAGATCGCGCTGTTCGTCGCACCCGTGCTGGTGCTGCTGAGCCACCTGATCGCTCCGGCGCCGATGGACCTGCGCTTCTGGCCCGGCGCGGTGGTGATGATGCTCATCGCCAGCATGACCGCCAGCCTCGTCACCAACAGCGGGCGCTCGACCTGGTTCGTCGGCGTGCTGGTGCTGACGGTCTACCTGATCTTCGCCGTGACGCTGTACCTGCTGCCGCCGACGGCGGTTTGACGGGGCGCAGAATCTGGCGATGAATGCCACGCTGCGCTTCGACCTGATCGCCGGCCTCACCGCCGCGGCGGTGGTGCTGCCCAAGGCGATGGCCTATGCCAGCGTGGCCGGCTTGCCGGTGGCCGTCGGCCTGTACACCGCGCTGGTGCCGATGGTCATCTACGCGCTGCTCGGCACCTCGCGCGTGCTCAGCGTCAGCTCGACCACGACGCTGGCGATCCTGGCCGGCACGCAGCTCGCGCTGGTGGTGCCCGACGGCGACCCGGCCAAGCTCATCACCGCCACCGCCACGCTGTCGCTGCTGGTCGGCGTGATGCTGGTGGCCGCCGCGCTGCTGCGCCTGGGCTTCGTCGCCAACTTCATCTCCACGCCGGTGCTCACCGGCTTCAAGGCCGGCATCGGGCTGGTGATCGTGCTCGACCAGGTGCCCAAGCTGCTCGGCATCCACATTCACAAGCGCGGCTTCTTCCTGGATATCGCCAGCGTCGTGCAGCACTTGCCCGACACCTCGGGGTTGACCCTGGCGCTGGCCGCGGCCACCTTCGTGCTGCTGATCGGCATGGAGCGCTGGAAGCCGCATTCACCGGCGCCGCTGGTCGCGGTGGCCGGCGGCATCGCCGCGTCGTGGTGGTTCGGCCTGCAGACGCAAGGGGTCGGCACCGTC
>DAORHX010000088.1:0-10759 GCA_035438245.1 Rubrivivax sp. | reverse complement strand
GCGATCTGCCGCGGCACCTCGTGCTCCAGCCGCTGCCAGATGCCGGCGCCGGCGCCCTTCAGCGTCTGCACCCAGCGCCGGCCTTCCTTGCGCACGCGCAACGCCAGGCCGGCCGCGGCCAGGCGCCGGTCCGCGGTGTCGAAGTAGCGCGCACGCAAGCCCACGCGCACGGCACTGGCGGTGGCCACGGCGCGCTGCAGCGCCACGGCGCGGTCCGGCGGCACCTGGAACTTCAGTTCGACTTCGGTCATGCGCGCATCATGCCCGGATAAAATGACGGCCCCTTCCCCTCGCCTGTGATCCTGCCATGTCCTTCTTCGCCCGTGCGCCCTACAAGTCGGAGGTGTCGATGTTCATCGACGAGCTGAAGGCGAAGAAGCCGACGCTGGAGGCCGAGCAGCGCGCCGGCCGTGCGCTGCTGTGGGACCGCCAGCTCGACCGCCAGGCGCTGGCCGACTGGAGCGAGGCGCGCGTGCCGCAGCAGCCCTACGTCTACCAGACCAAGACCGACTGACGAGCGTGAGCGCCGACGACGCCGTCGCGCTGGCCGAGGTCGCCGCGCCGCCTACGCCCGAGGTGGTCGACCAGGTGGCACTGGCGCGGCTGTACGGCGAGCCGCTGTTCAAGCTGCCGCAGGACCTGTACATCCCGCCGGACGCGCTGGTGGTCTTCCTCGAAGCCTTCGAAGGCCCGCTGGACCTGCTGCTGTACCTGATCCGGCGCCAGAACTTCAACATCCTCGACATCCCGCTGGCCGACGTGACGCGCCAGTACCTGGACTATGTCGAGCAGATCCGCCGGCGCAACCTGGAGCTGGCCAGCGAATACCTGCTGATGGCGGCAATGCTCATCGAGATCAAGTCGCGCATGCTGCTGCCGCCGAAGAAGACGGCCGACGGCGCCGAGGTCGCCGACCCGCGTGCCGAGCTGGTGCGCCGCCTGCTCGAATACGAGCAGATGAAGCTGGCCGCCGCCAGGCTGGACGAGCTGCCGCTGCTGGGGCGCGACTTCCTGCGTGCGCAGGTGACCGTCGAGCAGTCGCTCGAGCCGCGCTTTCCCGACGTCCACGCCGAGGACCTGCGCGAAGCGTGGCTCGCCATCCTGCAGCGCGCCAAGCTGAACCAGCACCACAAGATCACGCGCGAGCAGCTGTCGGTGCGCGAGCACATGAGCATCGTGCTGAAGCGGCTGCAGGGGCAGCGCTTCGTCGAGTTCCACGAGCTGTTCGACCCGTCGCGCGGCATCGGGGTGCTGGTCGTGACCTTCATCGCGATGCTCGAGCTGTCGCGCGAGAGCCTGCTCGAACTGACGCAGGCCGAGGCCTTCGCGCCGATCTACGTGCGGCTGGCGTACACGCCGAGCTGAGCCGCGCTGGCGCGGCGGACCGCATCGCGGGCCCGCCATCGGGCCCAGCGCCGTTGCCGGTGCATGGACCGCAGCGCGGTCACTGCCAGCCGGCATCCCGCATCAGATCCATCGCGGTCTGTGCCGCAACTTGGTGGGCATAGGGAGTCGGATGCACCGAGTCCGCGAACGCGTAGCGGCTGGTGTTGCCGGCGATCAGGTTGCCGGCATTGCAGACGATCGAGGCGCCGGGATTCCCGAAGGCATTCGGCCCGCAGCTCTGCACCGTGACGTTGCCGAAACCGAACCTCGCCGGATCGGCGGCGATGGCCGTGGTTTGCGCCTGGTCGTCGTAGACGATGACGCCGGGGGTGCCCGACAGGCCGTTGGCCAGCTGACCGTTGAAGGCCTGCGTCATCGCGGTCATCAGTGCGCGCGTGCCCGTATCGGCCGTCAGGCCGAAGGGCGTGACGTTCAGGTTCCCGAGGTTGCGTACCACCACGTAGCGCGCGCCCTTGCCGACCACCAGCGTCTTGACGTAGCCCGCCAGCTCCGCCCCGGCCTGACCCATCGCCGCCACCGCGGCAGCACTGGCGGCATCCACCGCGTTGCTGCCGCCCAGCGCCACCACGTCGAGCGTGGCCTGCGGCCATCCGGCGACCGTGCCGGTGGCGACCGCCGCAGCACCGCCGCCAAAGGCCCTGCCGACCGCGCCGAGTTGCATGAAGGCATCGTTGCCACCGCCGTTGACCGTCACCAGCTGGTCGGCGAAGTAGCTGCCTGCCACCTTGGTCAGGTGGGCCTCGAACTGCGCCTTCAGCGAGATCGCCATGAAGCCGAGGTTCTGCTCGCCGAAGGCGGTCTGCAGCGCCACGCCGTTGGGTCCGGTGCCGCTGGAGCTGATGCGGCTGCTGCCTTGGGCATAGTTGAAGCAGTTGGCAAAGTTCTGCACCGGCGCCCCGGTCGTGCCGTTGTTCGGCGCATGCCGGTCTGGGCAGCGCACTGCGCCGGCGCGCCGACCCTGCTGGCCAGCACCTCGGTCCAGGTCAACCCGTCTGCACCATTCACCGTGAACTTGCCGCCGCCCAGCGCGGCGACCGTGCCGACCTTGTAGGTTCCGGCATCGCTGATGCTGTCGCCGAAGGACACCACCGTCGTGAACTGGACCTTGTCGTCGTCGCCGCAGCCTGCGATCAGCGCGGCACACGAGATCGCGGCAAGTCTCAAGGCAAGTCGCTGCATCGTTTGTCTCCTTGTTGGGGTGTGTGGCGATTGTGCACGGCACGGCACGGCACCGCGCCTGCTGCAATGGCGCCCGCTGCGTCGCTGCCGGCGGCGCTGCGCTATCGTTTGTGCCCACAGTCAACGAAAGGCAGACGATGGGCAGGATGATCGAATTCAAGCGCCCCGACGGGCAGAGCGTGCAGGGTTACCTGGCCGAGCCGGCCAACCCGGCGGCTGCGCCGGGCGTGGTGGTGATCCAGGAATGGTGGGGCCTGAACGCGCAGATCAAGGGCGTGGCCGAGCGCTATGCCGAGGCCGGCTACGTGGCACTGGTGCCCGACCTGTACCGCGGCAAGTCCACCGTCGAGGCGGCCGAGGCCGAACACCTGATGACGAACCTGAACTTCGGCGACGCCGCCGGCCAGGACGTGCGCGGCGCGGTCATGTACCTGAAGGCACGCGGCACCAAGGTCGGCGTCAGCGGCTACTGCATGGGCGGCGCGCTGACGCTGCTGGCCGCGGTGCACGTGCCCGAGGCCGATGCCGGCGTCGTCTACTACGGCTACCCGCCGCTGGAGTACATCGACGTGGCCAAGATCAGGATGCCGCTGCTGGCGCACTGGGCCACCGACGACGCGCCTTTCCCGATCGCCAATGTCGACAAGCTGGAGGCCATGCTGCGCGGCGCGGGCGTGAGCTTCGAGTTCCACCGCTACCAGGCGATGCACGCCTTCGCCAACGAGACGCAGGTCGGCGCGGCGCGGCTACCGATCACCGAATACAAGCCCGAGGCCGCGGCCACGGCCTGGGAGCGCACGCTGTCCTTCTGGGGCCGGCACCTGCGCTGAAGGCGCGTGCCGCGCGGGCCGCTACCTGGTCAGGAAGCCGAGCATCCAGTCGGCGAACCTGCCGTAGGGCGGCATCAGCAGCTTCATGCTCGCGAAGCGCGCCTGGTAGAACACCGGGCGCAGCTTGGAGAAGGTGTCGAAGCCTTCCTTGCCGTGGTAGTGGCCCATGCCCGAAGCGCCGACGCCGCCGAAAGGCAGGTCGTGCTGGCCGACGTGGAACAGCGCGTCGTTCACCGACACGCCGCCGGACATCACATGGTCCAGCACCTTCTGCACCGCGGCCTGGTCGTTGCTGAACGGGTAGACCGCCAGCGGCCGCGGCCCGGCGTTGATGCGTGCGATCACCGCGTCCAGCGCGTCGTAGCCGCGCAGCGGCAGGATCGGCCCGAAGATCTCGCGCTGCATCAGCAGGCAGTCGTCGGGCGCATCGAGCACGATGTGCGGCGCGATCTTGCGCGTGGCGCGGTCGTGCGCCGGGCCGTCCACCAGTTGCACCAGCGTGGCGCCGCGCTCGCGCGCGTCGTCCAGCGCATGCAGCAACCGGTCGAACGAGCGCTCGTCGATGATCGAGGTGTAGTCCGGCGAATCGATGCGCGGGTAGCGCGCCGGCACGATGCTGCGCGCCATGCGCACGAACTCGTCGATGCGCCCGGGCGGCAGCCAGGCATGGTCGACCGTCGTGCAGATCTGCCCGGCGTTGAGGTACTTGACGAACAGGATGCGTTCGGCCGCGGTGCGCAGCGGGAAGTCGTCGCAGACGATGGCCGGCGCCTTGCCGCCGAGCTCCAGCGTCACCGGGCACAGGTTGCGCGCCGCCGCCGCCATCACCGCGCTGCCGGTGGCACCCGAGCCGGTGAACAGCAGGTGGTCGAAGGGCAGCTTCGAGAACTCGATGCCGACGCCGCCGCTCTCGTCGAAGAACTGCAGCTTGTCGGGCGGGAAATAGGCCGGCATGCGCTCGATCAGCAGCCGCGCCAGGTGGCGCGAGTTCTCGCTCATCTTCACCATCGCGCGGTTGCCGGCAGCGAAGATGTAGGTCAGCGGGATCAGGCTCAGGTTGAGCGGGAAGTTCCACGGCACGATCACGCCGACCACGCCCAGCGGCTGCGGGATGACGCGGTTGCGCGCGCCGAAGAAGTTGCGCCAGTCGACCGCGCGCTTCTGCGGCTTCATCCAGCCGCGCAGGTGTTTGATCGTGTGCTCGATGCCGTCGATGGCCGGGAACACCTCGGCCAGCAGCGTCTCGTGGCGCGAGCGGTGGCCGTAGTCGGCGCTGATGGCGGCGAGCAGCGCCTCCTTGTTCTCGCGCACGAAGCGCTGCAGTGTGCGCAGGTCGGCCTTGCGTTCGTCCAGCGTCGGCACCGGGTGCGCCAGGTAGGCCTGGCGCTGCAGCGCCAGCGCGTCCGCCAGCCGTTGCAGGGTGGCCGCGTCGGCCAGGTTCAGCGTCATGTCGTTCATGGTGCGGCTCTCGATGGCGGTGCCGGATGGCCGGTGATTGTCGGCTACAGCAGCAGCAAGCCCTTGACCGAATCGAGGATGGCGCTGAACGGCACGCGCGTCAGCGCCACGCCGGCCAGCGGCAGCAGCGCGGCCAGCACCAGCGGCACGATGCTGGCCTTCGTCACCGGCACCGGCCGCATCGCCTGCACCAGATCGTAGGCGGCCGACAGGTCGGCCAGCGACGACATGTCGGCAGCACCCAGCGGATCCGGCGGCGGCTCGTCGTCGCCGAGCCACCTGGCCTCGAACGCCAGGTGGTGGCGGCTGACCAGCGAGCCGTAGTGCGACAGGCCCTGGCGCTTCAGCGCCACCAGGACCGGCGTGAAGGCGAGCAGCGGCACGACGAAGGCGACACAGAGGAAGGCGATCATGCCGAACAGCGCGAACTTGAAGCTCAGCAGGCTGGCGCCGGCGTAGACCACGCTCTTCAGCACGCCGCCGGCGACCAGGCTGCTGAGCGCGAACACGAACATCAGGTAGGTCTTCGGATACTGGCCGATGAAGGCGATGCCGCCGCAGCGGTCGGGGTGCGTGGCCACCAGGCGCAGCTCGCAGCGCGCGATGTCGCGCAACATCATTCCCCAGGTGATGAAGCGCCACAGCCAGCGGCCGAGCAGGAACCAGAACAACGGCAGCGCGACGAGCGCCGTCCACCAGCCGGCCCAGCTCAGCCGCAGCGCGCCGTCGACGATGTGGCCGAACCAGGTGCCCCCGGGAATGCGCGTCGCGCCCGCCAGCAGCCATTCATAGCTGACCGCACAGGCGGCGACGCCGATCAGCACCTCGACCCACGGCGAGCCGGTGCGGCGCTCCATGTTCAGCCGCGCGCGCACGAAGCCCGCACGCGCGGCGTCGCGCACGATGTCGCGGGCGACGAACTGGTCGACCAGCCAGGCCATGCGCTTGTCGGAGGTCTGCTCCATCAGCACGAAGGCGACGACGCCCAGCGCGAAAGCGTAGGCGTTGAAATCGAAGAGCAGCGCGCGTTCGTGCTGCGCGTTCAGCGCCAGGCCCTGCAACGCCGCCAGCAGCACTGCCGGCAGCCAGGACAGCGCGACGAAGATCGCGGCGCGCCGCCCGACCCGCAGGCTGTCCTCGCCGACCAGTCCCAGCCTGCATTGCAGCCGGTAGAACGGCCCCTGGCGGTTGAAGGACAGTGCGGCCATGGATCCCCCTGTCGCTGCTGCTGCACGAGCAGCGCAGGATAGCCGCCGCGTCAGCTCGGCGTGGGCGTGCCCGCCATGCGGTCGTACTTCAGGAAGTAGCGCCGCGCCAGCGCGACCAGCTGGTTCTCGGTGGGCCGGTCACTGTGCTCCCAGCCGACGATCTGCGCACCCACCGCCGGGCGGTGCTTCTCGACGTAGTGGCGGAAGTCGGCGAGCCCGGTCTTCGGCCCGACGGCCAGCACCTCGGCGATGCCGGCCAGCGCGTCGCAGACCTCGGCGAAGTATTCGTGCTCGGTGCGCACGCTGCTGTTGTGCTGGCGCGTGTGGTGCGAATGCGCCTTGACCTTCTGCGCCTGGATGTGCTCGTCGTCGAACTGCAGGATCTGTGCACTCTGGTGGTCGACCCAGGCCACCGCATGGAACATCGTCATCGTCTTCTCTCCGCAGGTGAATGAATGTGCGCTCAGCCGCGCGTCGTGCGTTCGCGTGCGCCTTCGCAGCCGATGCAGCGCAAGGCCCAGGGCTCGACCTTCAGGCGGTCGAAGGCAATGGCCTCGCCGCAATCGCTGCAGCTGCCGTAGCGGTCTTCGTTGAGTCGGCGCAGCGCGGCACTGACCGCGCCCAGCTCGGCGATGTCGCGGTCGCTGAGCTCCATGTCCATCTCGCGGTCGGCTTCGCGATGCGAGACGTCGTCGCTGTCCTGCGACAGCAACTCGCGCGCATGCTCGACACGCGACAGCCCGTTCTGGTGGTCGGCCAGACGGCGGTCGAGCTCGTGTTGCCTGCGCAGCAGTTCGGCTTGAAGCAGCGCACGCTGGCCGACGGTCAGTTGCGAACTCACGTTGATCGCCTTTCGCTGAGTGTCGATGACCGATTCTGGCGCGGCGTGCAACCAGCGAGCTTGCGTTCGCTCAACTCGCTGGCCGCCGGGCCGCAGCCCGCACCGCGGGCGCCCGGCATCGGCCGGCCGAAGCGGCGGAAGAACCGCATGAACGCTATGTGATTGGCGGAGAGGGTGTCTGTCAAGTCCCGCGCCAGTGCTTGCTTTGCGGCCGGTGCACTTTCCAGCCCCCGGCCAGCCCCCGCGACAGCGACCTACTCCAAGCACCCCGAATCGAGCGCTTACGCCGCGCCCCGATCAACCATCCTGCTGCGCCCTTGCGCCGTTCCGCCGCGGATTCGAATCCGGGGGGAGTGCATGCCCTCCGTCTGGCGCCTGAGCGCGTCGGCTTGGCGTTGCCCTCTACCGCCGCGCGACCATCGGGTTTTCGGGGATCAGCCTGGGCGCGGCGAAACGAAGTATCAGATCAGCGCCACGGCCCGAACGGGCACTTCGTCTGCCAGGCACCAGGACGGTTCATCACCCACACGTACAGCACCAGCCCGGCCAGCGCACCCAGCCACTCGGGCACACCGATGAACGCGGCGAGCATCGCCATGCCGATTGCCAGGATCGGCACGACGACAAGGCCCACCAGCAGGATGGCGAGAAAGCGGCCCGAACTCATGTTCATGATGGCGTGACGTGCAGCCGCAGCCCAAGCGCGGTCAGCACCTTGAGCACCGTTGCGAAGCTCGGGTTGCCGCTGGGCGACAGGGCCTTGTAGAGCCCCTCGCGCGACATGCCCACATCGCGCGCCGTCTGTGCCATGCCGCGCGCGCGCGCCACTTCGCCGAGCACCAGCGCGATGAAAGCCGGATCGTCGGGGACTTCCTCGATGGCGGCCTCGATGAACGCGGCACAGTCCTCGGGCGAGCGCAGCGCGTCTTGCACGTCCCAGCGGGTGGTTTCGATGCTCATGGCAAGAACTCCTTGGCAAGGTGCAGCGCGGTTTCGATGTCGCGCTGCTGGCTGGACTTGTCGCCCCCGGCCAGCAGCAGCACCAGATCAGCGCCGCGTCGCTTGTAGTACACCCGGTAGCCGGGACCGTGGTCGATCTTCATCTCCACGACGCCCTGCGACAGCACGCGATGCTGACCCGGGTTGCCGTGCGCCAGGCGGAACACGCGAACATCTATGCGCGCCCTCGTCTGGCGGTCGCGCAGCGCCGCGAACCACTGCACGTAGATCGCCGTCTTCCGAATCTCGACCATGCGTTAACTGTAGTTGACTGGCTTGGATGCGTCAACCATGGATCACGGCACCACGCCGCCCTCGCCGGCAGGTGGATCACGTCGGCGCTGTGCGCGAGGAACTCCGACCAGGCGCGCAGCAGCTCGCGCCGCTCGTCGTCGAAGCTGGCGCGGTTGTACGCGGCGCGGATGCGGTCGCCTTCGCGGTGCGCCAAGCACGCCTCGATCACGTCGGGCCGTGCCGCGCCGGTGTCGTTCGCCCACGTGCTGAAGGTGGTTCGGCAAAGCCCGTGCACGGTGGTGTGCTGCCGCATGCCCGCACGGCCCGCGCGCACGCCCAGGACGAGCCCGCCACCGTCCGCATGATCGCCGTCGCCAGCGACAAGAACCTGACGCGCGGCCAGCAGCTGAATCGGTCGGGACCCGCTGCGTGATGGTGCCTTCGACATTCCCAACCCCCGGCCAACCCCCGAAGTTGCAAGGAGAGTGCGTTGCACGTCCTTGCACCATCGGGCACGTCAGGGACGTGTGATTCAGCTGGATTCTTCAGTCAAATCAATGACTTGGGATACTTGCCGCTGCACCCTCTTGCACTGTCGTGCACCTTGGGTAGGGAGTATCCTGGCGGAGAGGGTGTCTTCCAGATCATCGGCTGCAAGGCGCGTCGATACTAGGTTTCAAGGGCTAGAACTGCTGAGGAGTCCCCCATAAAGTCCCCCGCCTTTTGTACCCCGATGATCTGGGTCGATATCCTCCCCGAATTGCCAGCATTGTCTCTCGACGAGAGATCGACCGTTGTTGCACAAAGTAGACGTCGAACCCGCAGGCTGCCGTCACGTTGGCGGCATCCGGAACCAGTACAACCACCCAAAAAGAGGAACCTACGTGCGGCGGCGAGCCTCCCTTTGCTCATCGGATCGCGACGGTTCTATCGTCCCTCATCTCCGTACACAACCGCCATTCCTCGGCGGCAGCGCGGACGATAACTACACGTCGCGCAGAGTCCGGGTCGGCGGGTAGGACGTGGCACGAGGCGACCGGCGAGCAGGCCTTCGCGCCTGCGTACGAGGTCTTCGACCTCGGCTCCCGACATCAGATCGACTCGGTGCGTTCTAAGCCCACCCGCGAAGTCCACGACGACATAGGCACTCGACGCAACCGCTTCACCAGTCTGGCTCGACAGCGCGATGCGCTGGGCGGAAAGCTCGATGATGTCCGACGGTTGAACCCGCTCGTGCCGTCGTGTCTTCAGTTCGACGAGTGTGATCGTCCCCTGCGGATTGCGGTACGCTCGATCCACCCGAGCAACAATGAACGGATAAGTTTCGGACCGAAACGTCCGCTCCACATACGCGGGTCTGCTGCGCCTGAGGGTCTCGGGCAGCCACGCGCCCGCCCTCGTCCCTGCACGTCGCAGGGTGCGCAAGGCTAACCAGAAGGCTATCGTTCCTGCTGCGACGACCGTCACGAGCAGGCAGACGTCATTTGACATGTCGGTGCTCCGGCGCTCTGGCGGTGCCCCTGGCGAACCACACCACGGGCCGCAGCATCGCCCGCAGGACGACACAGAGCAACGGCCAGCGCGCCATCGTCCTCCACGCGCGCATCGCGACCCGGTTGCAGATCAGGATCGGACTCCGCCCCGGACAAGAGTTGCGCAGGATCCGGTCGCGAAAGCACCACGTGGCAACGGATTCCGGTCCTTCATCGAGACTATGCAGCGCATCGAAGCTGCCGCCGAGCCGGGGCTCGCAGGACGACCTCTCCGACGATCCCGCAGACGCGAATCTTCTATGCGCGCTCAGCCCGCGTCGCAGCGCGACCCGCTGCGCTAACGTCAACCGCTTGCCATCGTGGTGCTCGAACACGACCAGCCGCTCGCACACGCCCATCTGCGCCAGCGCCGACGCGCTCACAGCCTTCCTTCCGTTACCTTTGCAGCCCATCAGTTTTCTCCTGCATCCGCCCGACCTTCGAACGCCTGGCTGATCTGGCGGGCTACGGCAAGGTTCCCACTGGGAGTTAGCGCCCTCGCCGACGCCTGCCCCGGGGCCGGCGTGCTCATGGCAAGCAGCCATTGCTGGGCCAGAAGTCCTTCGTGCGCCAGAAAGCGCAGTCGGTTGACCCGCTTGGGCCCCTTGTTGAACCGCATCAGATCATCGAAGAGACGTGGGTTGTCGTCGCGCGACAATTCGAAGAGAAGCCTGACGCTGGGTTCCGTCTTGGATTCATTGGCCTTCATGCCTGCGCCCCTTGTTCCGCAGTGCCGGCGCCCTGCACTGCCGCCAGATAGTTGACGCCGGCGATCTGGTAGCCGCGCACGTTGGCGAACATCGGCTCCTTCACTTCCAGGATGTCGTGCGATGTAAAGGCCTGCTTCACCGCCTTGCGAAACAGGAACGCCCCGCCACCGACCAGGATCACGTTGTGCACGTCGTAGGTCGGGCCGATACGGCGCATCATGGCCGCGACCGCCTGCCGGGCGATGCTCTCGACCATCGGCTTCATGCGGGACAGCTGATAGGTCCTCTGGTACACAGTCAACGCCTTGCCGGTTCGCAGCGCGTGGTCGATGCTGTCCAGGCTCGTGTAGGGCGCACCGAT
>DAORHX010000087.1:0-11188 GCA_035438245.1 Rubrivivax sp. | reverse complement strand
CGTGCCCTGAGCTACGCGCAGCTCGACGCCCAGGCGGCGCGCCTGGCCGGCTTCTTCAGCCGCCGGGGCATCGGCCGCGGCGACGTGGTCACGCTGCACCTGCCCAACCGCTGCGAGGCCGCGGTCGTCATGCTCGCCGCGTGGCGCGTGGGGGCGGTGCTGCACCCGGCCGCGCCGAGCTACGGCCGGCAGGACCTGGCGCACGGCCTCGCGCGCTGCGGCTCCAAGGCGATCGTCGTGGCGGCACGCTTTCGCAGCACCGACTACACCGAAACCCTGCACCGGCTGCGCAGCGAGGACGGCATCGCGCCGCTGGCGCTGGTCATCGGCCAGGGCGCGCACCCGGTCGGCATCGACTTCGAGGAAGCGCTGAGCGCCGCGCCGCTGGCGCGGCCCGTGGCGGGCGACGCCGACGACGCGGCGGCGGTGCTGTTCACCTCGGGCACCGAGTCGCGCCCCAAGGGCGTGGTGCACACCCACAACACCTTGCTCTTCGGCGAGCGTGCCGTCGCCGCGGCGCTCGGGCTGGACGAGCGCGACCGCTGCTTCATGGCCTCGCCGGTCACGCATGCCACCGGCTTCATGCGCGGGATGGTGCTGAACCTCAGCACCGGCGCCGCGCTGTCGCTGCTGGACGTCTTCAGCGGCGAGGCGGCCGTTCGCATCATGGCCGAGGACGCCGCCACCTGGACCATGGGCGCCTCGGTGTTCCTCAGCGACACCTTGGCCACGCTGGCGCAGCAGCAGACACGGCTGCCGGCGCTGCGCTATTTCCTGTGTGGCGGCGCCCCGATTCCCGAAGACCTGGTGCGGCGCTCGCTGGCGCAGGGCGTGCGCGTGCTGCCGGTCTACGGCTCCACCGAGAGCCCGCCGCATGCCCTGGTGCCGCCCGAGGCCCCGCTGGAGGCGGCCTGGCAGACCGACGGCAAGCCGCTGCCCGGCATCGAGGTGCGCGTGCTCGACGACCAGCTCGCGCCGGTGCCCGCGGGCCAGGCCGGCGAAGCCTGGTCGCGCGGCCCGAACACCTTCATCGCCTACCTCGGCGACGACGCCGCCACCAGCCGCACCATCGACGCCGAGCTGTGGTGCCGCTCGGGCGACCTCGCCGTGCTGCGCGACGACGGCTACCTGAAGATCGTCGGCCGCCTCAAGGAGCTGGTCATCCGCGGCGGCCAGAACATCTCGGTGCGCGAGGTCGAGGATGCGCTGGCCGCGCACCCGGCCGTGCACGAGGCGGCGGTCGTCGGCGTGCCGCACGCGCGCCTGGGCGAAGCCGTCGCTGCGATCGTGGTGCCCGAGCCCGGCCACGAGAATCTGACGCTGGCCGCGCTGTGCGAATTTCTCAGCGCGCGCGGCATCAGCAGGTTCAAGCTGCCCGAGCACCTGGTGCTGTCGAGCGGCCTGCCGCGCACGCCGAGCGGCAAGATTCAGAAAGTGCTGCTCAAGCAGCAGCTCGCCGACGGCGGCGGTCGGCTCCCGCCGGAAGGATGATCATGAGCCAAGCCGCCAGGCCCAGCTTCGAAACGCTTCGCGTCGAACACCGCGACGGCGTCGACTGGTTGACCTTGAACCGGCCCGACCGCTTCAACGCCGTCAGCCGCGTCATGATCGACGAGCTGCTGCGCTACTTCGACGCGCTGCTGTTCGATCACCGCGTGCGCGCCGTCGTGCTGCGCGGCGCGGGCAAGCACTTCTGCGCCGGCATCGACCTTAACGAGGCCGGCGCCTTCACCGCCAGCCATGCGTCGAGCCTGCGTGCCCAGCGCCGCGTGGCCGAGATCATCCTGCGCATGCGCCGCTGCCCGCAGCCGATCGTCGGTCTGGTCCACGGCGCCGCCAGCGGCGCCGGCCTGGCCTTCGCGCTGGCCTGCGACGTGCGCTTCGCGGCCGAGGGCGCGAGGATGAACGTCGCCATGAGCAAGGTCGGCCTGACCGGCTGCGACATCGGCATCAGCTACTTCCTGCCGCGTGCGGTGGGCGCCTCCAACGCCGCCGAGATGATGCTGGGCGGCCGCTTCGTCGATGCGGCCAAGGCGCTGCGCATCGGCCTGGTCAGCGAGGTCGTGGCGCCCGACGCACTGGAAGCCGCCGGCGCCAAGATGGCCGACGAGATGCTGGCGATGTCGCCGATGGGACTGCGGCTGACCAAGGAGGGCCTGAACCTCGCCCAGGACGCGGGCAGCCTGGAAGCGGCCATCGCCCTCGAAGACCGCGGCCAGGTGCTGTGCCTGCTGCCGAACATGCAGGAGGGCGCGAGCGCCTTCCTGGAAAAGCGCGCGGCGCGCTACAGCGACGATTGAGGCCATGATGCCCCCAGACCTCGGTGCCGCGGCTGCGCTCATGCCGGCCACCACGATGGAGATGAAGCCATGATGAAGAGACGTCTGCTTGCCGCCGCCCTCTGCGCCTTGCTGGCCACGGCGGCGGGCGCGCAGGGATTTCCGACCCGCCGATACGCATCGTCGTGCCCTACCCGGCGGGCGGCACCACCGACGCCATGGCGCGTGTGCTGCAGGAGCCGCTGCAAAAGCTGCTCGGGCAGCAGGTGCTGATCGACAACAAGGCCGGCGCTGCGGGCGCCATCGGTTCACGCGAAGTGGCACGCGCGCCGGCCGACGGCTACACGCTGCTGTTCTCGAACAACGGCCCTTCCTCGACGACGCCGCTGCTGGTAAAGGCTGCCGGATACGACGGCGTGAAGGACTTCGCGCCGGTTTCGCAAGTGTCCTCGGCGCCGCTGTTCCTGATGGTGCATGCGGGCGTGCCGGCGGACGATCTGAAGGGCTTCGTGGACCATGTGCGCAAGCTGCCGCAGGGCATCGAATACGGCTCCGGCGGCATCGGCTCGCTGGGCCATCTGGCGATGGAGTGGTTTGCGCACGGCACCCAACTGAAGCTCGTGCACGTGCCCTACAAGGGCCAGGCGCCGGCGTCCACTGCCCTGGTGTCCGGCGAGGTCAAGGTGACGCTCACCACCACCTCGAGTTCGATGACCGGCTTCGTCAAGGAAGGCAAGCTCAAGCTGCTGGCCATCACCACGGCGCAGGCATCGCCGCTGGCGCCGGGGTCGCCGAGCATGAATACGGTATTGCCCGGCTATCAAGTCGAGATCTGGTTCGGTCTGCTGGCCCCTGCGGGCACTCCGGCAGAGGTGGTCGCGCGGCTGAACGAGGCCGTCGCCAAGACCCTGCAACAGCCCGAAGTCCAGGAGCGCTTCAAGAGCTTCGGCGTGCTGGCCACGCCGAGCACGCCGGCCGCGCTGGGCGCCCTGGTCGCCAACGAAGTGACGCGCTGGACGGAAGTGGTGCGGCTGGCCGACATCAAGGCCGAGTGACATGGCGCGCAGGGTCGCCTTGATCGGGGCGGCAGCCGTTCCGGTGGGCCGCCACCAGAGCGCCGAGGATGAACCGCTGGCGGTGCTGGAAGCGGAGATCCTGAGCCGCCTGGCGGCGCAGGCGCTGGCCGATGCCGGCGTCGACAAGCGCGACATCGGCTCGATGGTGTTCTCGCTGCCGCGGCCCTACACCCGGCAGAAGTATTTCGCCACCTTCATGGCCAACTACCTGCGCGTGCGCTGTTCAGGCACGGTGATGGAGGTGCTGGGCAACGGCATGACCGGCGGCTTCGCCTTCGACATGGCGGCCAACGACATTCTGCTCGGCCGGGCCAAGGTGGCGCTGGCGCTGGGCATCAACATGGAAAGCGCCACCGCTTCGGGCGAACACATGATGAGCAGCATGCGCGCCACCGGCGATGTCGACTTCCACGCCTCGGCCGGCTTCACGCCGATCGCTTGGTACGCAATGGACGCGATGCGCTACATGCACGAGTTCGGCGCCACCCGCGCCGAACTGGCGAGCATCGCCGTGAAGAACCGTGCCCACGCCGAGCACAACCCGCTGGCGCAGTACCGCCAGCCGATCACGCTCGAGCAGGTGCTGGCGCAGCGGCCCATCGTCGAGCCCCTGGGCCTGTACGAAGTGCCGCCGCGCGGCGACGGGGCCGTCTGCCTGGTGCTGGCCGACGAAGACACGGCACGCACGCTGGGCGGGCCGCATGCACTGATCACCGGTCGCGGCTTCCACCACGAAGGCGCCCACCAGATCAGCGAAGTGCCCAACGACATGATTGCCTTCGAATCCGCGCAGCGCGCCGCAGCCACGGCGTACGCCGAAGCCGGAGTCGGGGCTGCCGGGCTGGACTTCGCCGAAGTCTACGCGCCCTGCACGATCGTCGAAGCCCTCGTTTCCGAGGCCATCGGCCTGGTGCCACGCGGCCACGGTGCCGCCGCTGCCGCGGCCGGCGAAACCCGGCTGGGCGGGCGCATCCCGGTGTGCACTTCTGGCGGCCTGCTGTCGCGCGGCCACCCGGCCTATGTCACGCCGCTGTACGGCTACCTCGAGGCGGCCGAGCAGTTGCGCGGCCGCGCCGGCGCACGCCAGGTATCGGGCGCGCGCTGCGGCGCGGTGACCTGCGAACTGGGCAACTACAACGCTGCGCTGGTGCATGTACTGGAGGCGCGATGACGCTGGAGATCCTTCGCCTGCCCGGCGCGCGCGCCTACCCGCCACGGCAGTCGGTCTTCACGCAGCCGTTCTGGCAGGCCCTGGGTGAAGGCCGGCTGCAAAGCACCTGCTGCGGCGCCTGCGGCCGGTTGGCCTTTCCGCCGCGGCCGATCTGTCCGCATTGCTGGGCCCTGGACCCCGGCTGGAGCGCGCTCGACAAACACGGTCATCTGTATTCATGGACGCGCATCCATGCGGCACCGTTGGCCTTCGCCGCAGAAGCACCTTATGCCGTGGCCATCGTCGATCTGCGCCAGGGCATTCGTCTGGCTTGCCGGCTGATCGACCGGCCGCTGGCGCCGGCCGTCGGCGCCGAGGTCGAATTGCTGACCCTGCTCTACGAGGACGGCCCGCTGCTGGGCGCGCGCGTCGTCGCCGCGGCTGCCGGACGCGCTGCATGAGCCGCGGCACCGCGAACCCGCCGGCCGCGCCCGGCGAGCGCTCCGAACCCTACAGCCACGAGCAACTGCGCCGGCTGGTCAGCCCGGCCAGCGTGGCCATCGTCGGCGCCTCGCCGATGCCAGGCTCCTTCGGCCAGCGGACTCAGGCCAACATGGCGCGCTTCCAGGGCCCGGTGTATCTGGTCAACCCGAAGTACGACACGATCGACGACCGCCCCTGCTATCCCGATCTGCGCGCACTGCCGCAGGTGCCCGACTGCGCCGTGGTCGCCGTGGCCGGCCAATTCGTGCTGCCGCTGATCGATGACTGCGCCAGCCTGGGCATCGGCGGCATGGTGCTGTATGCCTCGGGCTTTGCCGAGACAGGCAAACCAGCCGCCGTCGCGGCGCAGAACGAGATCGCCCAGCGTGCGGCCCGCGGCCGGGTGCGCGTGACGGGGCCCAACTCGATCGGTCTGGTCGATGTGGGCAGCGGCGCGGGCATGCTCTTCATGCCCGAATTCGACGAGACGCCGCTGTGCCGTGGCGGCGTCGCCATCGTGTCGCAGAGCGGGGCTCTGGGCTACACCCTGCTGCAGGGCATGCAGCGCGGCGTCGGCTTCAGCCGCTTCCTGGCCGCGGGCAATTCCTGCGACGTGGACGTCTGCGATTTCATCAACTTCCTGGTCGACGACCCGCACACGCAGGCCGTGGCCTGCATCCTCGAAGGCGTGCGCGATGGCGAGCGGCTGCTTCGCGCCGGGCAGCGCCTGTTCGACGCCGGCAAGACGCTGGTGGTCTACAAGACAGGGCGCGGCGAAGCCAGCCGCGAGGTCGCGCTGTCGCACACTGGCTCGATGATCGGCTCGGCCGAGGCCTACGACGCCGCATTCCGGCGTATCGGCGCCGTAGCGGTCGACGACCTGTCTCGGTTGCTCGAGACCGCAGCCTTCTTCGCCAAGGCTGGCCGCGCCGGCAGCGGCCGCGGCGTGGGCGTGATGGCCACCTCGGGCGGTGCCGCGGTGGCTGCAGCCGACATGGCGCAGGCGCACGGCGTTGCGCTGCCGCCGCTGGGCGAGCGTGCGGCGGCGATCCTGAGCCGCGTGGTGCCCGACTTCGGCCGCGTCGGCAACCCGGCCGATACCACCGCCGAAGTGCTGCGCTCGGGCGAGACATTCGCCACCTGTATCCAAGCCTTCCTCGACGACCCGGCGTTCGACGCGCTGGTGGTACCCAACGTGCTTGCATCGCGCGTTGCCTCGCAGGCCCGCGCCGCCGTGCTGCAGCGCCTGGCGGCCGGCTGCGACAAGCCCATCGTCGTCGTCTGGATGAACGATTGGCTCGAAGGCCCCGGTGCGGCATCGATCGACTCCGACCCGCGCCTGAGCCTGTTCCGTTCGATGCACAGTTGCTTTCGCAGCCTGCAGCAGCGGTATGCGCTGGCCGAGTTGCGTGCGCGCCCCGTGCCGCGCTGGCCGGCCTTCGATGACGAGGCGCGGACGCGCGCGCGCTCGGCGGTCGCCGCGGCCCTGGATGGCGCCCGGGACGCGGCCGCCGCGGTACTGACCGAACGCGAGTCCAAACAGTTGCTGCGCGCCTACGGCATCGGGTGCGCCCGCGAGGCGCTGGCCGGCGACGTCGAAGCCGCGGTGGCGCACGCACGGGCGCTCGGCTTTCCGGTGGCGCTGAAGGTCGAATCGCCGCAGATACCCCACAAGAGCGAAGCCGGCGTGGTGCGCCTGGACCTGCGCGACGAGGCCGCAGTGCGGCACGCCTACCGCGCCGTACTGCAGGCGGCGGCGCACAACGCACCGCAGGCGCGCGTCAAGGGCGTACTGGTGCAGCAGATGGCGGGCGCCGGCATCGAGGTGGTGGTCGGCGTACGGCGCGATCGGCAGTTCGGCGCGCTGATCATGGTCGGTTTGGGCGGCGTGCTGGTCGAAGTGCTGCGCGACACCGCCACGCGCCTGGCGCCGGTCAGCATCGACGAGGCGCACGGCATGCTCGCCGAGCTGCGCGGTACCCGGCTGCTCGGCGGCTATCGCGGCCGGAGCGCCGCCGACGTCGACGTGCTGGCCGAACTGGTCAGCCGGGTGTCGCTGCTGGCGGCCGATTTCCAGCATCGCATCGACCAGATCGACATCAACCCGGTCATCGCATCGGCCGGCGGAGCGATCGCCGTCGACGCGCTGATCGTTCCGCTGAACAACCCAAACTAAACGAGGACTTCATGCCCAAGTACATCGAAGACTTCAGCCCCGGCGAGACTTTCGACGGGGCTTCGCGCACCATCACCGAAGCCGACATCGTGCAGTTCACCGGGCTGTCATGGGATTCGAACCCGGTGCACACCGATGCGGTCACCGCCGCCGGGGGGCCCTTCGGCGCGCGCATCGCGCACGGCGCGTTGACGCTGGCAGCCGTCACGGGACTGAGCGCCAAGTCGGGCCAGCTCGAGGGCACGGCGATCGCTTTCCTGGGCATCGACGAATGGCGCTTCCACGGCCCGGTGCTGATCGGCGACACGATCCGGCTGCACTGGGTGGTGCTGAAGGCGCAACGCAGCATGTCCAAGCCCGACCGCGGAATTCTCAGCCGGCGCATGGAAGTCTGGAATCAGCGCGGCGAACTGGTGCAAAGCGGCATCTTCACCACGATGGTCCGCGCCCGGCCAAGCACTGCCTGAAGGCTCTGGAGCCCACACGCCATGAAAACCAGCTTCGAACCCTTCGGCCTGAACGAGCACCAGCGCATGATTCGCGAGAGCGTGCTCGATCTGCTGGCCGACGTGCTGCCCCGCCAGCGCATCAAGGCGCTGGATGCGGCCGGCGAGTTCCCCCACGAGGCCTATCAGGCGTTGGGCGCGGCCGGCTGGATGGGTCTGCCCTTCCCCGAGGAGCATGGTGGATCCGGCGGAAGCAACAAGGACCTCGCGGTGCTCGCCGAAGCGCTGGGGCAGCACTACGGCGGGGTGGCGGTCGCCTACCTGACCTCGGTGGTCTATGCCGGCATGCACCTGCTGCACTCGGGCAGCGCGCACATCAAGCGCAGCTACATCCCGCGCCTGGCCCGTGGCGAGATCAAGCTGTCGATCGCCATGTCCGAACCCAAGGGCGGCTCCGACGTGGCCAGCATCGGCACGCGCGCCGTACGCGACGGCGGCGCTTATGTCATCGACGGCAGCAAGATCTACATCACCAACGCACATGTCGCCGACTACCTGGTGGTGGTGGCCAAGACCAAGCCCGATGCCGGCCATCGCGGCGTCTCGATGTTCCTGGTCGACGCACGTGCGCCGGGCATCACGGTGCGGCCGCTGGAGATGCTGGGCCGGCGCACCACGCATGCGAACGAAGTCTTTTTCGACGCGGTGCGCGTCCCTGCCGATCACCTGCTGGGCGAGGAGAACGCCGCCTGGCGCGGGCTCATGAAGGGCCTGAACATGGAGCGCATGTGCATTGCCGCCTCGGGCGCGGGCAATACCCAGGCCATCGTCGACTACACCGTCGACTACGCCACGCAGCGCCTGCAGTTCGGCCAGCCGATCTCGCGCTTCCAGGTCATCCAGCACCGCATCGTCGACATGCGCATCCTGGCCGAAACGGCGCGCCTGATGAGCTACCGCGTCGCCGACATGTTGGATGCCGGCCTGGACCCGGTGCTCGAAACCTCGATGGCCAAGATCGTGGCCACCGACAACAACTTTGCCTGCGCCAACATGGGCATGCAGATCCTCGGTGGCGCCGGCTACACGATGGAGTACGACATGCAGATGTACTTCCGCGATTCGCGCGTCGGCCCGATCGGCGCCGGCACCAACGAGATCCAGCGCAACATCATCGCCAAGCGGATGGGCTTGTAGCGTCCGCCGCATGTGACGGGCGATGCGCCGACGGGGATCGGTCTACCTAACGCTTGACAGTTTTGCAAGGCCCCGGTAGTCTCTCATCGATCGGCGGCGTGCGATCCGACAAGGCGCGCGCGGATCCAGAAGACCTCTGAACCCACGAGGAGACAGGCTTGCAAGAATTCGCCGAACTGCGCCTCGAGCGGAATGGGGCCACGGCCCGCATCACGCTGAACCGCCCCGCGGCGATGAACGCCTTGTCCGGGCCGATGTGCGACGAGTTGGCGCGCGCCCTCGAACTGATCGAGCGCGACCCGGGGGTGCGCGTCGTCGTGCTCACCGGCGCCGGCCGGGCCTTCTGCGCCGGCGCCGACCTGAAGGGCGTGTTCGAAGGCACGGGTGCCGAGCCGGGTGCCGACGATCCGATGGACGCCTTTCTCGATCGGGTCGCGGGCATGATGGACCGGCTGCGCGTGCTGCCCAAGCCCACCATCGCGGCGCTCAACGGCCTGACGATGGCCGGCGGCCTGGAACTGGCGATGGCCTGCGACCTGATCGTCGCGGCCGAAGGAGCACGCATCGGCGACGCGCATGCCAACTTCGGCGTCTTCCCCGGCGCCGGCGGGGCGGCGGTGCTGCCGCGGCGCATCGGCCCCACGGCGGCCAAGTACCTGCTCTTCACCGGCGACACGATGCCGGCCGCAGACCTGGTGCCACTCGGGCTGGTCAACCGCGTCGTGCCCGACGATCAGTTGCTGGCCGAGGTGGACAAGCTCGCCGCGCAGATCGCCTCCAAGAGCCCGCTGGTGCTGCGCCGCATGAAGCAGGCCGTGGCCGACTCGCTGGAACAACCGCAATCCACTGCGCTGCGGATGGAACGCCTGGTGCTCGACGCGCACCGGCACTCGCACGACATCCGCGAGGGCCTCGCCGCCTTCGTGGGCAAGCGCAAGCCCGAATTCAAGGGCTATTGAACGACCGGACCGAGCGGATCGACCGGCTCGACCGAACGCCTACAAGCCGAGCAAGGCCCGACACATGAACACCCCTGCCCAGCCCGCCGTCTACATCGCCGGCATCGGCATGACGCCGACCGGCAAGTTCCTCGACCGCAGCATCAAGCAATTGACGGCCGACGCGGTCGCGGCCGCGCTCGCCGACGCCGGCCTGGCGGCCGCTGACATCCAGGCGGCCTTCTACTCCAACACCACGCAGGGCGTGCTCGAGGGCCAGACGATGGTGCGCGGCCAGGTCGCGCTGCGCAGCATGGGCCTCGAGGGCATCCCGGTCTACAACCTCGAGAATGCCTGCGCCAGCGCGAGCTCGGCGTTCAACCTCGCGGTGCAAGCGGTGCGGGCCGGCGAGGTCGAGGTGGCGCTGGCCGTCGGCGCCGAGAAGATGTTCTGCACCGACAAGGCGAAGATGTTCAGCGTCTTCGACGGCGCCTGGGACGTGCACGAGGTCGATGCCAACAAGGCCGTGCTGCTGGCCATGGGGCGAGGCATCGAGCCGCCTGCGGGCAGCACGTCGAAGTCTCCCTACAGCCTGTTCATGGACATCTACGCCGCGTTCGGCCGCTTCCACATGCGCGAGTTCGGCACCACCCAGCGCCAGTTCGCCGCGGTGGCGGCGAAGAACCACGGCCACTCGGTCCACAACCCGCTGGCCCAGTACCGCACGGCCTACACGGTGGACGAGATCCTGGCCGCACCCCCGATCACCTATCCGCTGACGCTGCCGATGTGCGCGCCGATCAGCGACGGCGCCGCGGCAGCCCTGGTGTGCTCGGAAGCCGCGCTCGCCCGCCTGGCCGACCGCCGCCGCGCGATTCGCGTGCTCGCCTCGGTGGTGGCCACCGGCTCGACGCGCCGCCCCGAGGACGTGGCCGGCCACGTGACGGTCAAGGCCTCGAAGCTCGCCTACGAGCGCGCCGGCGTCGGCCCGCAGGACATCTCGCTGGCCGAGGTGCACGACGCCACCGCCATCGGCGAGATCGTGCAGTCCGAGAACCTGGGCTTCTGCGAGTTCGGCGCCGGCGGCGCGCTGGCCGAGAGCGGGGCCACGACCATCGGCGGACGCATCCCCATCAACACCTCCGGCGGGCTCGAGTCCAAGGGCCATCCGATCGGCGCCACCGGCCTCGGCCAGCTGCACGAGCTGGCCACCCAGCTGCGCGGCGAAGCCGGCGCGCGCCAGGTGCAGGGCGCGCGGCTGGCGATCGCCGAGAACGGCGGCGGCCTGTACGGCATCGAGGAAGCCGTCTGCGCGATCACCATCCTCGGCCGCTGACGGAGCGCCGCGCATGAATCCTGCCGGCAAAGTCGCCGTCGTGACCGGAGCGGCCTCGGGCCTGGGGCGCGCCGTCGCCGCCGCGCTGCTGGAGGCCGGCGCGCGCG
>DAORHX010000086.1:0-11302 GCA_035438245.1 Rubrivivax sp. | reverse complement strand
ATTCGGGCCAACGCGCGCTTAAGTTCCAAACAGAACGCAACACTACACTAGCCAGGGAGGAACCTCCTTCGCCATACGCTATGGATGCAGATCGTCCCCGGCCGCCTTGCGCAGGACGAAGCTCATGCTGTCGTCTTCCTTCAGCAGTTCGGCACCGCAGGTGCAGCGTAGGCGCGAGAAGTCGAAGTCCGCGCTGCCGCAGCGCCAGCAGGCATCCGGCAGGTGGGCCCGCCGGTACAGCGCCAGGCTGCCGATGCTTCGGTCCAGTGCGAGGACATCCGCTGGCGCGATGTCGCTGACCGGTCCCACCATGGCCAGCGCGTGCGCCTCATCGCCGACGCGCCTCCCCGTGCGACGCAGATGATCGATGGCCAGCAGCACGGTGAGCGCATTGGCACGAGCGGAGGCACCGGCTGCACGGGTTTGCGTCAGGCAGGTGTGTGCGTCCTCGAGGATGTACATGCCACCTGGCGCCAGCGCAGCGAAGCCGGCGACCAAGCAGATGGCCTGGTGCGCAGGGAGGTGAGATCCGTCCTCAATGATCAGGTCGAAGCGCTCGGCGCCGACGCAGCGGCCAACCGCCACTGCATCGCCCTGATCGACCTGCACGTAGCGCACGCGCCCGTCGCGCGGCCACTGCGGCGTCGGCAGCAGGATGTCGGCGCCGGTGATGCGCGCATGCGGGAAGCGCTGCAGAAACCAGCGGATCGAGTGGCCGCGCAGTACCCCGAACTCGAGGATGCTGGTGGGCTCCCATGCACCGAAGGCGGCCTCGTAGAACGGCAGGTAGCCGTGCCAGAAGACCTTGTCAGAGGTGTCGAGCAGGGTGGGCGTAGGCATGGCAGGTAGATGCACGTTGGCGCCGGCGTTGCGCCGGGGATTCAGCCGGTGGCGTCGCTGGTCTTGCGCAGGCCGATCTGGTAGCCGCGATGGATGACCTCCAGCGAGTCCCGGTGGCAGGCAAGGAAGCAGTTGATCCCCAGATGCGGATAGTGGTGGTCGGCCGTATCGCCGCCCATGTAGTCATCGAACAGCAGCAAGCCCCCCACCTTGAGGAGCCGCCAGACGAGAATGGCGTCCTCGAGAACGTGCCAGCTCTTGTGCGAGCCGTCGATGTACGCGAAGTCGTAGGTCGGCGCGAGGGGCTCCTGCCGCAGCAGCCGCCCCGACTCTCCGCGCAGCACGCGCAGCCGCATGGCGTGACGCATGGTGTTGGCGACAAAGCGCCTGTACAGCCGATCGCCGTCAGCCGGCGAGTAGTCGCGACTGCCATCGCCGTTGAACAAGTCGATGCAAGTCAGGCGCGCATCCCGATGCGTCAGCACCTGCTCGCACAGCCAGATGGCAGAGCGGCCTTCGTAGGAGCCGATCTCCAGCGCCTGCACCGGACGGCCAGCGTAGGGTGCAAGCAGCTGTGCCCATACCGGGACGTGGTGACTGAACCAGTCGCTGGTGAAATCCGGCGCGGCCGGGCTCGCCAAAAGAGCGGGCGGGTTCACAGCACCGCCCCCATCATGGTCTGGCCAGCCGCCGCCGGCAGGCCCGGCGGCCCGTTGGGCGCAGCATGACTGGCGATGATGCGCTCGCATTCCCGTACGAAGCGTTCGAGGTGCTGGCCGCCACGCGACTCGAACAGGTGGTATAGCTGGTTCGCGTAGGTGGTGCCGATGCCGAAGCACTGGCCGCTCGTACCCAGGCGCCAGCGCGGCAGTTCGACATCGCTGGGCTGCCAGAGTTCGATCTCGCATCCCTGCGCCTGGGCAGCCAAGCTCACGCCCTGCGCAACATCGCGATCGTGTGCCGGCGCGAAGGACGGCTCGCCCAGGTGCTCCCAGGTGGAGCGAGCGAGCGCCATGAAGAAGGGTCCGGCATAGACATGGTCGCGATTGACATCCAAGTGGTTGGCTGCTTGGGCACAGCCGAAGACCCGCCCATGCATGGCAGAGGCGATGGCTTGCTCAATGGCGTAGCAGCTCTTCGGCACGGCGTCGGCGTCGATGAAGACGAAGATGTCGATGTCTCGGTGATAACGCAACACCCACTCCATCCAGTCCCAATGCCTGAAGCCGTCGACCCTGTGCTGGTTGACGGGTAGGCCAATGGCCTGGAACACCATCTTCTGGCACTCCAGGAACGCCGGATCAAGGTTGTCCCACGACAGCGAGAAGACGCCGGCTTGCATGTCGTTCTCCTTCACGCCGCGGCGCGCACGTTCAGCATTTCGTCCAGACGGCAGCCGGTGAGCCGGTGCACGCGTTCGAAGTCGCCCGGCTGCAGCCGCTGCGCCCACTGCAGCAGCCGCTCCGACGAGATGTTCTCCTTCGCGTAGCCGGGCGGCGTCTCGCCGACAGCGCGAAACACCGAGGCCCAGGTGCACAGGTAGTCCACCGTCTCGCGGCCGGTGTGCGCCTCGTGGAGCCCTTCGGTACGCAGCGACTGCAGGTAGAAGCGGTCAAACAGGCTGGCCATCGGCCGCGGCGCGAGCGCCCAGCGCGGCAGCGTGTGGAACGCGCCGAACAGCAGGAAGAAGCAGTTGGTGTCGACGTGCGAACCATCGGCATCGTCGCTGCTGCGCAGCGGGATGACCGAGCCGTCCTCACGTACGAGCCGGCGCCTTGCGACGACGAAATCGGCGTAGCTGCTGTCGGCGGTGGCGACGCAGGTCGCCACGTGGTCGGCGGCATACCAGTTGTCGGCATCGAGGAAGCACACGGCATCGAAGCCCTCGGCCACCGCCAGTTGGCCACCGATGGCGCGCGGCGTGTTGCCAAAGTCGGCGTGCCCGCGGCCCAGTCTCACGTGGCGCACACCGGCGTCGTCGAGAACGTCCAGCGGTTGCCCGTCCGACACCATGAAGTGCGTACAAGGGTGCGTCTGCGCACGCACGCTGGCGACGCAGCGTTCAATCCACGGCTGCGGTTCGTTGAAGTAGGGCGTGATGACGGCGACCTTCATCGGAGTCCTTCGGTTGACGACATCGCTCTAGCGTAGGCTGATGGCTCGCTGGTGATGCGCGGAAAACGGCACGCCGCGGCACCCATTTCCGCGGCCCGTTGGCGCGCGAGAAGGCAACCGTCAGCGCGCGCTGCCGTCGCGCGTTGCCGCGATCGGCTGCGGCGGCTTGCCCGTCAGTGCATGCGCCCACATGCGCTGGTACAGCGTCTCGAGGTCGCGCGCAAAGCGCGCGCTGTCGAAGAGCGGTGAGTCGGTGCGTGCGCGCGCCAGTCGTGCTCGCACCTCGGTGCGCAGCGTCGTGTCTCGGGCCAGGCGCAACACGCGCTGCACATAGCCCTCGTCGTCCTCGGCCACCCACTCGCCGAGATCCACCGCCCGCAGCAGGCTGGCGCCGACCCGCGATGCGAAGGTTTCTCCGCAGCGCGTGACCACCGGCAGGCCAGCCCACAACGCGTCGCTGATCGTGGTATGCCCGTTGCAGGGGAAGGTGTCGATGAAGATGTCGGCCAGCGCGGCGCGCGCCAGGTGCTCGTGCGACACGACGTGCGGCGCGAGCAGCAGCCGCGCCGGGTCCACGCCGCGTGCGGCCAGTTCCTGCCGCAGGTTGGCATGGGCAACATCGCTGCCGGCCAGTTGCCACAGCACGGCCTGCGGCAGCTCGTGCAGCAGCCGCGCCCACAAGTCGAACCAGGCCGGGACGATCTTGTAGATCTGATTGAAGCTGGCCAGCACCAGCGCCTCCTCGGGCAAGCCCCAGTCGGTGCGGCGCCCGGCAGTGGCAGCGACGGGCCGGCAGCGGTCGTTCGGCTGGTAGCACACCGGCAGCTGTGCGATCTTCTCGCTGTAGTCGGCCTCGTGCGTCAGCGGCGTGACGGTCGGATCGCCGATGACATAGTCGATCCAGTCGGCGCCGGTGGTGCCCGGGAAGCCCAGCCACGTCGCCTGCACCGGCGCGGGGCGCCAGGCCAACGCACCGATGCGCGTGTTGCCGGTGTAGCCCTTCAGGTCCACCAGGATGTCGATCGATTGGTCGCGGATCGCCTGCGCCGTCTGCGCCAGGCCGCATTCGCGCAGATCGACGAAGCGCTCGCAGGCCGCGGCCATGCGTGCGCGCAAGGGCGAGCCGTCGTCGTTGCCGTGCGAGAACAGCGTGACTTCGAACTTCTCGGTGTCGCGCTGCTCCAGCACCTCCACCAGCAGCATGCTGGTGGCGTGATGGTGAAAGTCGGATGACAAGTAGCCGATGCGCAGCTTGTCGCCGCTGTGTCGGGACACCACCGACATCGGCGTGGCACCCGCGGCCACGGCGCGCGCCGTGGCGCGCGCCGCCATCAGCATGTGGCGTGGCGTGTGGGGCAGGCCGACCAGGACGAACGGCGCGGTGAATTCGGCCAGCTTCTCGGCGTCCGCCCGGTCGATCGCCTGCAGCAGGCGCTGCATGTTGGCTTGCAGCGCACCCCACTGCGCAGCGTGCTGCTGGTCGTGGGCGACGAAGGCATGGCCGACGAGGCTGTGCGGCTTGAGCGCGACCACCGTGCGGAAGCACTCCGCCGCCTCGCCATGCATGGCGGCCGCGCGCAGCGCATAGCCCAGCGAAAGGTAGATGTCGGCGTCGGCCGGTGCCAGGGCAGCGGCACGCAGCAGGCTGCGGATCGCCTCGCGCTGCAAGCCCAGCGCGAGTTCGGCCTCGCCGCGATAGAGGTGGTAGGGCGCGCTGGAGGCCGCCGCCTGCGGTGCGCACAGCTCGAATGCCTCCAGGGCCTCGCGCGCGCGACTCAACTTGAGCAGGCTCATTCCGGCCTGCAATGCGGCACTCAGGTCGTCGGGATCGAGTTCCACCGCCCGGCGAGCGGCATCGATGCTGCCCGCCAAGTCACCCATGCGGTAACGCGCGGTGGCCAGCGCGGCCCATGCCGGGGCCAGCCGGGCGTGCGCGCGCAGCGTCGCTTCGAGGTCGACCGATGCGTCGCGCCAGCGACCGTGCTGCAGATGCACGCGTGCGCGCTGCAGCCACGCACGCGCGTCAGCACCGGCTTGGCGTTGTGCTTGGATCCTCATGACGTGTTCCTGCGATGCCCGGCGGGCCGCTGGGGAACTCTAGGTCGCCCGGCCCAGGCACAAGACGCCGAACTGCACGCCCATGCCGGTGCATTTCCACGAGCATCACGTCGCATCGAGCATGGCCAGCAGACCCAGGTTGTGACGCGGTGCGTCGCTGCCGCGCCCCGCCACCGCATAGGGCAGCGTCGGCTGCTCTCCAATGCGCAGCGCCTGCTCCCAACAAGCCCGCGCGCGCGCCAGCGCGGCGCTGGCGTTCGCCGGCTTGCGCACGGCCATATCGAGCCAGACGTTGCCCAGCACGAACGGCAGGTCCGGATACACGGCCAACGCGGACGATTGGCTTTCGCCCAGCGCCAACGCCTCATCGAGGCGGCCACTTTGCTGCAGGACATAGGCCCAGCGCAGCACCAGGTCAGGCCACCAGGGCGGCCGCATGCCGTCGCGCAACAGCGCCGCAGCGCGCGCGAAGGCCGGCAGCGCCTCGGCATGGTCTTCATAGACGGCGCAGTCCTTGGCCAGCTGGTACCAAAGATAGGCGTCGGCCGGGTGTTCGCCGGTGGCACGGCGC
Source organism: Rubrivivax sp. (assembly GCA_035438245.1). GTDB lineage: Bacteria > Pseudomonadota > Gammaproteobacteria > Burkholderiales > Burkholderiaceae_C > Rubrivivax. The sequence continues at coordinate 5,718 of DAORHX010000086.1, read as the reverse complement.
AGCAAGGCGCGGTTGCGGCCGCGCTTGGCGGCCATCGCGGCGGCGCCATAGCCGTCGTGCATCACCCGCAGCGGAACGTCGCGCAGCGGCAGCCGGTGCAGCGGCCGCTCGTGCACCCGGCCGGCATAGCGCAGCGCACCGGGCAGCAGCCGGCTGAGCCGCTCTGCGCCGATGAAACGCGCGCCAGCGTCCAGGTTGTGCAATTCGACACGGCCGACGAACTCGCCGCCAACCCTGCCGCTGCGCAGGTCCGCCAGCCAGTCCCCACCTTGCACGAGCCATTCGTCGGCATCGAGCACCAGATGCCAGTGCGCCGCTGCAGCCTCCAGGCAGGCGTTGCGTGCGCGGGCAAAGTCGTCGGTCCACGGCACCTCGATGACCCGCGCACCGCAGGCACGGGCGATGGCCGCGGTTTCGTCGTGCGATCCGGTGTCCGCGACCACCGCCTCGTCCACCAGGCCGGCCACGCTGTCGAGCAGCCGCGCGATGCGCGGCGCTTCGTCGCGGGCGATGACACAAAGGCAGATGCGTGGCATGGCGGGCTGCGATTGGATCGCCGTCGGGCCGCGGCCGAAGGCCGGAACAAGGTGTGGCTTCAGCCTCATTTCGGCCTAGCAACGCGCGTCGGCGTCAACGCGGGCTAAAGTTTTTCCGGGGGGCGGACGAAATGCAGCCAAGTCCCGACGACCACTCGACGCTGGGACGAGATACCGGCCACGCCGCGCCGACTTGTCCTCTCCAAGGAGTTCCGTCATGCCCCAGATCATCAACACGAACCTCGTGTCGCTGAATGCCCAGCGCAACCTCAATACCTCGCAGGCGTCGTTGGCCACTTCGATGCAGCGCCTGTCCACCGGCCTGCGCGTCAACAGCGCCAAGGACGACGCCGCCGGCCTGGCCATCGCCGAGCGCATGAACACCCAGGTGCGCGGCATGAACGTCGCCATCCGCAATTCCAACGACGCCATCTCGTTGGCGCAGACCGCCGAAGGCGCGATCGGCAAGGTGGGCGACATGCTGCAGCGCATGCGCGAGCTGGCCGTACAGTCGGCCAACGCCACCAACGGCACCAGCGACCGCCTCAGCCTGGACCAGGAGTTCCAGGCGCTGGCCGACGAGATCGACCGCACGCTGTCCACGACCAAGTTCAACGGCCTTGCCATCCTGGCCGGTGCGGCCGGCACGCAGGGCTTCCAGGTCGGCGCCAACTTCGGAGAAGTGATCTCGGTGACGACCACCAACCTGTCCACCAACGCTTCGGTGGTCGCCGTGACCACCGCCAGCAGCGCCATCAGTTCGGTCGCCAGCGCTTCGGCGGCATTGACCAGCATCGACAACGCACTCGACCTGGTCAACAGCCAGCGTGCCCTCTACGGCGCCACGCAGAGCCGCTTCGAGTCGGTGATCAGCACGCTGCAGATCTCGGTCGAGAACCAGGCCGCGGCACGCTCACGCATCATGGACGCCGACTTTGCTGCAGAGACCGCGAACCTGAGTCGGGCGCAGATCCTGCAGCAAGCCGGAAACGCGATGGTGGCCCAGGCCAACCAGCTGCCCAACCAGGTGCTCGCCTTGCTGCAATAGTGCGGCAGCCGCGCTTCGAGCGCACTGCACACAGGCCGCCCTTCGGGGCGGCCTTTTTCTTGTCACTGTGGTATCCGGAATGGCGTGCCAATGCCCGTCTTTTCGATCGACTCCGCACCCCCACGCTACCGACAATGGATTCCACAGGCCAGCTTGCAGCCACCAGGCCTGCCGCGAGCTTTAGCCACAGGAGTGCAACACGATGCCGCAGACGATCAATACCAACATCGCGTCGCTGAACGCGCAGCGCAACCTGAACACGTCGCAGACCTCGCTGGCCACCTCGATGCAGCGCCTGTCCTCGGGTTTGCGCGTCAACAGCGCCAAGGACGACGCCGCCGGCCTGGCGATCGCCGAGCGCATGAACACCCAGGTGCGCGGCATGAACGTCGCCATCCGCAATTCCAACGACGCCATCTCGTTGGCGCAGACCGCCGAAGGCGCGATCGGCAAGGTGGGCGACATGCTGCAGCGCATGCGCGAGCTGGCCGTACAGTCGGCCAACGCCACCAACGGCACCAGCGACCGCCTCAGCCTGGACCAGGAGTTCCAGGCGCTGGCCGACGAGATCGACCGCACGCTGTCCACGACCAAGTTCAACGGCCTGGCCATTCTGGCCGGCGCCGCCGGAGCGCAGGTCTTCCAGGTGGGCCCCAACTCGGGGGACACCATCACGGTGACGACCACCAACCTGTCCACCAACGCCTCGGTGGTCGCCGTGACCACCGCGACCAGCGCCATCAGCTCGGTCGCCAGCGCCTCGGCCGCGCTCGGCAACATCGACGCCGCGCTCGACGTCCTGAACAGCGACCGCGCCATCTACGGCGCCGCGCAGAGCCGCTTCGAGGCGGTGATCAGCACCCTGCAGATCGCCGCGGAGAACCAGGCTGCGGCACGCTCGCGCATCATGGACGCCGACTTCGCCGCGGAAACGTCGAACATGTCCCGCGCGCAGATCCTGCAGCAGGCCGGCACGGCGATGGTCGCGCAGGCCAACCAGCTGCCGCAGCAGGTGCTGCAGCTGCTGCAGAACTGACCGCCGGCGCCGCGCCGTCTTGCACCCGCCGCCCGCCCCGGCCGTGCGCCCGGGCGGGCACGTTCGTCTGCCTAAAGTTCTCCACGCCACTGCCGAAACAGCGGAAGCGACCGAGGAATAGACCATGGCAAGCATCACGTCCATCGGCATCGGCAGCGGGCTCGACATCGAAAGCATGATCACGCAGCTGGTCGCGGTCGAACGCGCGCCGGTGACCAAGCTACGAACCGAAGCCAGCTCGCTGCAGACCAAGCTTTCCACCTACGGCAAGCTGCAGTCGGGCATGTCCGCGCTGCGCGACGCCGCGGCAGCGCTGACGCGCGCCAGCACCTGGGGCGCGACCACCGGCACCAGCAGCGACGCCGCGTCGGTGTCGGCGACCACCAGTTCGACCACGCTGCCCGGCAGCTATGCGATCGAGGTGCAGCGGCTGGCCTCGGTGCAGGCGAATGCCACCGGCGTGTTCGCGTCGGCCGATGCGCTGGTCGGCGAAGGCACGCTGCGCATCGAGCTGGGCAGCTGGGCCGGCACCAGTTTCACGCCCAAGGCCGGCGCTGCCGCGGTCGACATCACGGTCGGACCGCCGGCGCAGTCGCTCGCGCAGCTGCGCGACACGATCAACGCGTCGAACTCGGGCGTCGTCGCCTCGGTGCTGAGCGACGCTTCCGGCGCACGCCTGGTGCTGCGTTCGGCCGCCACCGGCCAGGCCAACGGCTTTCGCGTCGCCGTCACCGACGCCGACGTCAACAACAGCGACGGCCTGGGCCTGTCGGCGCTGGCCTACGACCCTTCGGCCAGCATCCTGACGATGGCGCAGGCGCTGGCCGCGGCCAACGCATCGGCCAGCCTGAACGGGTTGCCGATCGGCGCGGAAGGCAACACGCTGTCCAACGTGCTCGACGGCATGACGCTCACGCTCGGCAAAGTCACGACCGCGCCGGTGCTGGTCGAAGCCAAGACCGACACCGCGTCGATACGCAAGGCGCTGGACACCTTCGTCACCGCCTACAACGACCTGAACAAGCTGCTGGCCGAGCAGACCAAGTACGACGCCGCCAGCAAGACGGCGGGCGCGCTGCAGGGCGACAGCGCGGCGATCTCGATGCGCGCACAGATGCGCAGCCTGCTCGGCGGCAGCAGCGGCGCGTCGGCGCTGTTCACGCGGCTGGCCGACGTGGGCTTCGACGTGCAGACCGACGGTTCGATCAAGCTGGACGAAACCAAGCTCGCCAACGGCCTGGCCAACCTGGGCGAGATGAAGAAGCTGTTCGCCAACAGCGACCTGGTGACGCCGGCCAACAACGGCCTGGCGGTGCAGCTGCGCTCGATGGCCGACCAGGTGCTGGGCATCGACGGCACGCTCAGTACGCGCAGCGAGGGCCTGCGCAAGCGCATCGACCTGAACCAGGACCGGCAGGACCTGCTCGAGGACCGCATCGCGATGGTCGAGAAGCGGCTGCGCGCGCAGTACACCGCGCTGGACAAGCAGATGGCCTCGCTGAACAGCCTGTCGAGCTACGTCACGCAGCAGATCGCCGCCCTGTCGAGCAGGAACGACGACTGAGCTTCCGCGCCCGGCCGGGCCGTCCGCCCGGCGTGCCCGAATGGGCCTGAAAAAAGCGCGCTTTTCGCCTCTCCGTGGCGACGCGCAGCGAACTCAAGTCACCGCGGCCGCGGGCCGATATTCAAGGCAGCCCGCAACCCCAACGCCGCAGCCGACTCGACATGTTCGCGACCGCCTCCGTCCAGACATCCCACGCCAGCGCCGGCGCCTACCGCCAGGTCGGCGTGCTCACCGGTGTCAGCACCGCCACGCCGCACCAGCTGGTGCTGATGCTCTTCGACGGCTTCGACGAAGCGCTGGCGCAGGCGCTCGGTGCGCTGCGCGATGGCGCGATCGACGCCAAGTGCCGCGCCATCGGCCGCGCCGGACGCATCGTCGACGAGGGCCTGCGCGCCAACCTCGACCTCGGCGGCGGCGGCACGCTCGCCGCCGACCTGCGCGACCTGTACGCCTACGTCAGCCTGCGCCTGGTGCGCGCCAACCTGGACAACGACGCCGCCGGCATCGACGAATGCCGCCGCCTGATGCAGCCGCTGCGCGAGGCCTGGGTCTCGATCACGCCCGAAGCCGGCGCCCACGCCTGACCTGCCGTCCGTGACTCAACCCGACCAAGAACACACGATGAGCACTTCCGTCCTGAGCTACTACGAGGCGATCGAGAAGGCCAGTGCCGACATGCTGGACGCGGCACGCGCCGGCGACTGGGACCAGGTGGTCAAGCTCGAAGGCGCCTGCGTGCTGCTGATCAGCCAGCTGAAGCAGGCGGCACGCGAAGTGCCGCTCGGCCAGGACGAGGTGCGCGTCAAGTCGCGCATCATGCAGCGCATCCTAGTCAACGATGCCGAGGTGCGCCATCTGGCCGAACCGTGGCTGCCCGACCTGCACCGGCTGATGCAGGGCAAGCCCAGCACCACGCTGCACTGACGCCAAGCGCACGGCAATGGCCGAGGACACCCGCCCCGCCGCCCTCGACGCCGACGGCAGCCACGACGCCTGGGGCCAGTTCCGCGTCGACGACCCCGCCGAGCTGCTGCGGCTGCTGCAGCAGCTGCGCGACGGCAGCGTGCCGGTGAGCCTGAGCTCGCCGCACGGCGCGGCGCTGAGCAGCCAGCTGTGGTCGCTGGACGCGGCGCAGCGGCACATCAGCTACTGCGCCGACGCCGACAGCGTGCACGTGCAGCGCCTGGCGCAGGACGACGAGGCCGTCGCGGTGGCCTACCTGGACCACGTGAAGCTGCAGTTCGACGTCGTCGACCTGGTGCTGGTGCGCGCCGCCGGCTCGAGCGCGCTGCGTGCCCGGCTGCCGGCCGTGCTGTACCGCTTCCAGCGCCGCGCCAGCTACCGCGTGCGCAGCTTCGAGCCGCGCGTGCCGAAGGCGCTGCTGCGCCACCCGTCGATGCCGGACATGCATGTCACGCTGCGCATCGTCGACCTGAGCGCCGGCGGCTGTGCGCTGCGCCTGCCCGACGACGTGCCCGCGCTGCAGCCCGGCACGCGCGTGGCCGGCGTGCGCATCGAGCTCGACGGCGGCACG
>DAORHX010000085.1:0-11466 GCA_035438245.1 Rubrivivax sp. | reverse complement strand
AAGCACCACGACGTTGGCACGCACCTGCACGCCGCCGGCCGGCGTGTCGAACCGCAGGTGCCGCCCGACGGCGTCGTCCCAACCCGCCCAGCGGTGGCGCATGTGGAATTGCACACCCTGCGCACGCAGCCGCTGCAACCAGGCGCGCAGCAGCGGTGCGGCCTTCATGTCGCGCGGAAACACCCGCCCGGAACTGCCGACGAAGGTGTCGATGCCCAGCGACGCCGCCCAGTCACGCAACGGCTGCGGGCCGAAGTCCTCGAGCATCGGACGCAGCTGCTGCTGCCGCGCGCCATAGCGCGAGACGAAACGCTCGAAGTCTTCGCCATGCGTCAGATTCAGCCCGCCCTTGCCGGCCAGCAGGAACTTGCGCCCGACCGAGCGCATGGCGTCGTACAGCCGCACGTCGGCACCGCCGGCGCTCAGCACGTCGGCCGCCATCAAGCCGGCCGGGCCGCCGCCGACCACCACGGCAACCGGTGCATGGCCAGCCGCGGCGTGCGCGGCCGTGGGGACGGGAGTCAAGCGATCAAGCGGCGCATCGGCGACACCTTGTCGCCAGGCCGCGGCATCGGGTCGTGGTGCAGCATCGGTCACGCCGATTCAGCTCGTGCGCAGCATCTGCACGTGCGGGATGGCGTCCTCCAGATACTCGTCGCCGACCGCCTCGAAGCCGAAGTCGCCATAGAAGCGACGCAACCTCGCCTGCGCGCTGATGCGCACCCCCTGCCCCGGCCACTGCGCGCTGCAGCGCGCCAGCGCTTCGCGCATCAGCGTGCGGCCACAGCCGCTGCCGCGAACCTCGGGCGCGGTGATGACGCGGCCGATCGACGGCTCGGCGTACTTCACGCCCGGATCGACGGCGCGCAGGTAGGCCTGCAGGGCACCGGATGCGTCGCGCCCCTGCAGGTGGAAGCTGTGCCGGTCAGCGCCGTCCGGGTCGAGATACGCGCCCTGTTCGAGAATGAACACGCGGCAACGCAGCGCCAGGATGTCGTACAGCGCGTGCACGCCGAGGTCGTCGAAGCGCGTCCAGCTGAATTGCATCAGGTCAGCCGCACCAGCTGCTTGCCGAAGTTGCGCCCCTTGAGCAGGCCGATGAAGGCCTCGGGCGCGGCCTCGATGCCCTGCGCCACGGTTTCGCGGTACTTCAGCTTGCCGCTGGCGACGCCGGCAGCGAGTTCCTTCAGCGCCTGAGGCCAGTGCTGCATGTGTTCGCTGACGATGAAACCCTGCACCTTCATGCGGTTGACCAGGATCAGCTGCGGCGCGGCCAGCGGGATCGGCTCGCCGTTGTAGCCGGCGATCATGCCGCACAGGGCGACGCGCGAAAACGCGTTGGCGCGCAGCAGCACGGCATCGAGGATCATGCCGCCGACGTTCTCGAAGACGCCGTCGATGCCCTGCGGACAGGCCTGCTTCAGCGCCGCCGACAGCGACTTCAGGTCGGGGTGCTGCCGGTAGTCGATGCAGACATCGAAGCCGAACTCCTCGACCACCGCCTTGCATTTGTCCGGCCCGCCAGCCAGGCCGACGGCGCGGCAACCCATGCTCTTGGCCAGCTGCCCGACCACGCTGCCCACCGCGCCGCTGGCGGCACTGACCACCACGGTTTCGCCGGCCTTGGGCTCGATGATCGTCTTCAGCCCCACCCAGGCGGTAACGCCCGGCATGCCCACCGCGCCCAGGTAGGCCGACAAGGGCACGCGCGTCGCATCGACCTTGTGCCACAGGCCCGCCTGCGCGGCCTCGACCAGCGCATACTGCTGCCAGCCACCCGGACCGACCAGCTTGTCGCCCGGCTGGAAGGCGGGGTTCTTCGAGGCCACGACCTCCCCGACTGCACCGCCTTGCATCACCGCATTCAGCGGCTGCGGCTGCGCGTAGCTCTTGCCTTCGTTCATGCGCCCGCGCATGTAAGGGTCCAGGCTCATGAAGTGCTGGCGCACCAGCACCTGGCCGTCCTGCAGCTCGGGCAGCGTCGCCTCGACCAGCCGGAAGTTGTCTGCGGTCGGCTCGCCGCTGGGGCGCGACACCAGATGCCATTGTTTGTTGAGCATGTTCGTCTCTCCTAGTCGGAAGCGTCGGGTGACTGGATGCGCCGGCCTTCCACCGGCAGCCCAGCCAGGAACTTGAAGGTACCGGTGGCATGCGCCAGGCGTTCGCCCGACGCGCTGGTCAGCGTGCCTTCGCAGAAGGCCAGCGCGGCGCTGCGGTGCAGCAGCCTGCCGACGCAGCTGACACGGCCCTTCGCCGGGCGCATGAAGGTGGTCTTCATCTCGATGGTGACCACGCCGCGCGGGTCCGGCCCGTCCTCGGGTCGGCGCGGCGCGCGCGTGGCGTGCGCCATGGCCACGTCGAGCAGCGTCATGACCACGCCGCCGTGCGCCACGTGCCAGGAGTTGTGCAGCTCGTCGCGGATGTCGAGCGCGATTTCGCTCTCGCCGTCCTCGAAGCGGACCAGTTCCGCGCCGAGCAGGTGGATGAACGGAATGTGCCGTGCGAACTGCATCAGCCGCCCCCGTGCACCGCGCTGACGCCGCCGTCCACCGCCAGGATCTGCCCGGTGATGTGCTTGCCGGCGGCCGACGCGAACAGCAGCGCCGCGCCCTTCAGGTCGTCGTCGTCGCCCAGGCGCTGCAGCGGCGCCTGCGCCGCCAGTTTGTCGACGCCGTGTTCGGCGAGCACGCCCTTGGTCATCTTGCTCGGGAAGAAGCCCGGCGCCAGCGCGTTGACGGTGATGCCGTAGGCGCCCCACTCTCCGGCCAGCGTGCGCGTGAAGTTGACCACCGCGCCCTTGCTGGTGCCGTAGGCGATGAACTTGACGTCGATCGAGCCGCTCAGGCCGGCGATCGAGGCAAGGTTGATGATGCGCCCCTGGCGCCGCGGGATCATGCTCGCCTTGCCCACCGCCTGGCTCATCAGGAAGATGCTGCGGATGTTCAGGTTCATCACCTTGTCCCAGGCTTCCAGCGGGTAGTCCTCGGTGGGCGCGCCCCAGGTGGCACCGGCATTGTTGACCAGGATGTCGATCTGGCCGAGCTTGGCCATCGCCGCATCGCAGACCTTCTGCACCTGAAGCGGATCGCTGGCGTCGGCGGCGATCCAGTGCGCTTCGATGCCCTTGGCCTTCAGCTGCGCCGCGGCCTCTTCCAGGTCGGCCGCCTTGCGCGAGCTGAGCATCAGCTTCGCGCCGGCCTCGCCCAGCGCCTCGGCGATCTGCAGGCCGAGGCCGCGCGAGCCGCCGGTGATCAACGCGGTCTTGCCGCTCAGGCTGAACAGTTGTTGGATCGGTGTGCTCATCGTTTCTCCAGGTAGGTCGAGCGGCTCCTGCCGGCCGGCGCCGGCGCGGTTTCAGCCGAGGCGGTCACGCGCCACCAGTGCCATCGTCGCCGATGCGCGCACGACGTGCACGCGTCGTCCGTCGGCTTCGACGAAGACGTCCGCTTCGGTGAAGCTGATCTGGCGGCCCGGCTTGACGACACGCGCCTCGCACAGCAGCCGCTCGCCGCGTGCGGCGCGCAGCAGCCGCGTCGACAGCTCGGCGGTGATGACGACGAAGCCCTCGGGCGCCAGCGTCTGCGCGGCCGCGCCCATCGAATGATCGGCCATCGTCACCATCACGCCGGCATGCACCTGGCCGGTGTGCTGGTAGTGGCGTGGTTGCAGCAGCAGCGCGCTGTCGATGCGGCCGTCGCCGCCGCCGGTGGGCTCAATGCCCAGGTCGGCCATGAAGGGCGCGCTGGCGAAAAAGGCCCGCAGCGTGTCGAGGTCGACCTTCATCGGCGTTCAGCCCAATGCGAAGTGGCGCAGCGCCGCGGCAGCAATCGCCTCGCCGCGCTCCTGCACGAAGTGGCCGCCGTCGGCCACCTGCAACGGCTCGGGGCAGCCGCGGATCAGCCGGCGCAGCGACTGCATCGCCGGCGCGCCCAGCACCGGGTCCAGCATGCCGATGGCCATGAAGCTGTCGCCGCTCCATCGTTCGCTCCAGAACTGCGCGGCCTGGCGGCTGAGCGCGGCGCCGGGCGCCTGCTCGTGGTCGGGCACCAGGTTCGGAAAGCGGCGCACACCGGCCTTGTAGCGCACGTCCGGGAAGGGTGCGTCGTAGGCGGCGGCTTCCTCGGCCGTCATGCCGGGGTTGGCGCGCTGCAGCAGCTTGCCGATGGCCATGTCGGGCTGGCTGTTGGCATAGGCGCGCCATTGCTTGAAGCCTTCGGTCACCGTGCCCGTGCCCAGGCCGGTGTTCATGACCAGCAGTCGGGTGTAGCGCTCGGGCTGCTGCAGCGGCAAGGTCAGCCCGAGCAAGCCGCCCCAGTCCTGCACCACCAGCATCAGGTTGCGCAGATCGAGCTGTTCGACGAAGCGCAGCATCGAATCGCGGTACCTCTCGAACGTGTACCAGGCGTCGTCCTCGGGTTTGTCGGAACGGCCGAAGCCGAACCAGTCGGGCGCCACCACACGCAGGCCTGCGGCGGCGAAGACCGGGATCATCTTGCGGTACAGGTACGCCCAGCTCGGCTGGCCGTGCAGGCACAGCGCCGTCACCGCCGCATCGCGCGGGCCCGCGTCGACGTAGTGCATACGCAGGCCGTCGACCTGCGCGTAGTGCGGCTCCCAGGGGAAGCCGGGCAGATGCGCGAAGCGCTCGTCCGGCGTGCGCAGCACCTTCATGGCGCGGCGCCGCTCAGAGCACCTCGAACACCCCGGCCGCACCCATGCCGCCGCCGACGCACATCGTCACCAGCACACGCTTGGCGCCGCGGCGCTTGCCTTCGATCAGCGCATGGCCGGTCAGGCGCTGGCCGCTCAGGCCGTAGGGGTGGCCCACCGCGATGGCGCCGCCGTTGACGTTGAGGCGGTCCATCGGGATGCCGAGTTTGTCGGCGCAGTACAGCACCTGCACCGCGAAGGCCTCGTTCAGCTCCCACAGGTCGATGTCTTCGACCTTCAGGCCCAGGCGCTTCAGCACCTTGGGCACCGCGTAGACCGGGCCGATGCCCATCTCGTCGGGCTCGCAGCCGCCGACCGCGAAGCCGAGGAAGCGGCCCAGGGGTCGAAGGTTCTTCTGTTGCGCGTAGGTGTCGCTGACCAGCACGCAGGCGCCGGCGCCGTCGCTGAACTGGCTGGCATTGCCGGCCGTGACCACGCCGCCGGGCAGCGCCGAGCGGATGCCGCGGATGCTGTCGACCGTGGTGCCCGGGCGCAGGCCCTCGTCGGCGCTGATCGTCACTTCCTTGGTGCGCAGGCCCAGCTGCGCATCGGCCACGCCGGCGGTGACGGTGCACGAGATCATCTCGTCGTTGAACTTGCCCGCCTCCTGCGCCGCGCAGGCCTTCTGCTGGCTGGCGGCGCCGTACTCGTCCATGCGCTCCTTGGGGATGCCGTAGCGCTTGGCCACGTTCTCGGCGGTTTCGAGCATGCTCATGTAGATCGCCGGCTTGTGCTCGACGAGCCAGCTGTCGGCGATCATGTGCTTGTTCATCTCCTGCTGCACGCAGGAGATGCTCTCCAGCCCGCCGGCCACCAGCAGGTCGCTCTCGCCGGCGACGATGCGCTGCGCCGCCATGGCGATGGTCTGCAGCCCGCTGGAGCAGAAGCGGTTGACGGTGGCACCGCTGACGCTGACCGGCAGCCCGGCGCGCAGCGCCGCCTGGCGCGCGATGTTCATGCCGGTGGCGCCCTCGGGGTTGGCGCAGCCCATCAGCACGTCGTCGATGGCGCCCGGGTCGACCCCGGCGCGCTCGACCGCGGCCTTGATGGCGAAGCCGCCGAGCGTGGCGCCATGCGTCATGTTGAAGGCGCCCTTCCAGCTCTTGGCCAGGGGCGTGCGGGCGGTGGAGACGATCAGCGCTTGGGTCATGGGGGTTCCTTCGGGAATGAGCGCGTCAGACCGCGCCCTGGCTGAGAAGCCGGTGGTAGAAGCGGATCAGTTCGGCCAAGTTGGCCATGGAGATGCGCTCGTTGGTGCCGTGGAAGCGCGGCAGGTCTTCGGCCTTGGCACGTACCGGCGAGAACTTGTAGATGTGGTCGCTCAGGCTTTCGAAGTGCTTGGAGTCGGTGCCGCCGACCATCAGCCCGGGGGCGACGATGGTGCCGGGAAACAGCTCGCGCACGGTGCGCTCGATCAACTGGTACGACGCGCTGTCGGTCGGCGCCACCCTCGACGCCTCCCTGGCGGTGCCTACCTTCAACTCCACCTTCTCGTTGGCGATGGCCTGCCTGGCATGCGCCACGACCACGTCCTGCGTGTCGCCCGGAATCAGCCGGAAGTTGACGGTGGCCTCGGCCAGGCCCGGCAGCACGTTGTCCTTGTTGCCGGCGTTGACGATGGTCAGCGCGGTGGTCGTGCGCAGCATCGCATTGGTGCTGGCGCCGGCTTCGAGCTGCTTTTGCACCATCGGGCCGAACAGCCACAGGTTGGACAGCGCCACCCGGCTGAAGCCACTCATTTCCGGCGCCACGGTCTCGAACATCTCGCGCGCCACGCCGCGGATGTTGGCCGGCAACTGCTGGTCGTCGAGCTGCTTCAGCGCCGCGCTCATCATGGCGATGGCGCTGGTGCCCGGCGGCGGCGGGATCGACGAATGCCCGGGCGGCACGGCGACGCTCAGGTTCAGCGACAGGTAGCCCTTCTCGGCCACGCCGATGATCGCCGCCGGCGGCGGCAGGCCGGGCAGCACCCCTTCGGTGATGAGCAGACCCTCGTCGATGACGAAGTCGAGCTTGACCTGGCGCTCGGCCAGCAGCCTGGCAATGGCCGCCGCGCCGCGCTCGCCGCCGACCTCCTCGTCGGCGCCGAAGGCCAGATAGATGGTGCGCCGGGGCTTGAAGCCCGAGGCCACCAGCATCTCGACCGCTTCCATCTGCGCGATCAGGTTGGCCTTGTCGTCCCATGAGCCGCGGCCCCAGACGAAACCGTCGCGTACCGTGCCGGCAAAGGGCTCGGCCTGCCAGTTGGCCTCGGTGCCGGGCGCGATCGGCACCACGTCCTGGTGCGCCATCAGCAGGATCGGCTTGGCCGACGCGTCGCTGCCCTTCCAGGTGTAGAGCAGGCTCAAGCCCCCGACGACCTCGCGCTGCAAGGCGGCGTGCAGCTTCGGGTAGCGCGCCTGAAGATGAGCGTGCAGCGCCTGGAACTGGTCGGCATTCAGCGCCGCATCGTCGAGCGACGAGACGGTCTGCTTCTGGATGGCCAGCGAGAGGCTCTGCGCCGCGGCCTGCTCGTCGACCGCGATGGCGGCCAGCGGGGGCACCTGGAGCTGGCGCGAGCCCTGCCGCCAGGTGTTCAGCGCCAGCACCACGACCAGCAGGCCGACCAGCGCCAGCAGCAGCACCAGCAGCCTGAGGATCCCCCTGAGCATGGCGCCGCGCGACCCGCTCAGCTGAAGCTCTTGCCCTCGGCCGCCAGCCTGGCCAGCAGCGGCGCAGGCTGCCAGAAGGCGGCATCGTCACGCGGGTTGGCGGCGAAGCGCTTCATCGCCTGCACGACATTGAACAGGCCCACCGTGTCGGCGTAGCACATCGGGCCGCCGCGGTGCAGCGGGAAGCCGTAGCCGGTGAGGTAGATCATGTCGATGTCGCTGGCCTTGCTGGCGATGCCTTCTTCCAGGATGCGCGCGCCTTCGTTGACCAGCGCATAGACCAGGCGCTGCACGATCTCGTCGTCGCCGATCTTGCGCGGCGTGATGCCTAGGCTTGCGCGGTGCTTGTCGATCATGTCGGCGACGACCTTGCTCGGGATGGCGTCGCGCTTGCCCGCCTGGTAGTCGTACCAGCCGGCTTGCGTCTTCTGGCCGTAGCGGCCCACTTCGCACAGCAGGTCCGCCGTCTTGCTGTACTTCATGTCGGGGTGCTCGACCGCGCGGCGCTTGCGGATCGCCCAGCCGATGTCGTTGCCGGCCAGGTCGCCCATGCGGAACGGCCCCATCGCGAAGCCGAACTTCTCGATCGCCTTGTCCACCTGCTGCGGCGTGCAGCCCTCATCCAGCAGGAAGCCCGCCTGGCGCGAGTACTGCTCGATCATGCGGTTGCCGATGAAGCCGTCGCACACGCCCGAGACCACCGCCGTCTTCTTGATCTTCTTGCCCACGGCCATCACCGTGGCCAGCACGTCCTTGGCGGTCTTCTCGCCGCGCACCACCTCCAGCAGCTTCATCACGTTGGCCGGGCTGAAGAAATGCGTGCCGATCACGTCCTGCGGGCGCTGGGTGAAGGCGGCGATCTTGTTCAGGTCCAGCGTGCTGGTGTTGCTGGCCAGGATCGCGCCCGGCTTCATCACCGCGTCCAGCGTCTTGAAGACCTTTTCCTTGACGCCCATCTCCTCGAACACCGCCTCGATCACCATGTCGGCGTCCTTGACGTCGGCGTAGTCGAGCGTGGTCTTCAGCAACGCCATGCGCTGCTCGTACTTGTCTGCCTTGAGCTTGCCCTTCTTGACCTGCGCCTCGTAGTTCTTGCGCATCACGCCGACGCCGCGGTCCAGCGCTTCCTGCTTGGTCTCGAGGATGGTCACCGGGATGCCGGCGTTGAGGAAGTTCATGCTGATGCCGCCGCCCATCGTGCCGGCGCCGATCACCGCCACCTTCTCGATCTTGCGCTGCGGCGTGTCCTCGGGCACGTCGGGGATCTTCGCCGCGGCGCGCTCGCCGAAGAAGGCGTGGCGCAGCGCCTTGCTCTCGGGCGTGGTCATCAGCGCGAGGAAAGCGTCGCGCTCGGCGCGCATGCCGTCCTCGAACCGGCCCGACTTGACGGCTGCCTCGACGCAGTCGACGCACTTGGCCGGCGCCGGGAAGTTCTTCGCCATCGCCTTGACGGTGTTGCGCGCGAACGCGAAGTAGCCGTCGGCGTTGGCATGCGTGGCCTTCAGGTCGCGCACGCGCGGCAGCGGGCGCTTGTCGGCCACTTCGGCCGCGAAGGCCAGCGCGCCGGCCAGCAGGTCGCCGTCGATCAGCTTGTCGAACAGCTTCTGCCCTGGAGCCATGGCCAGCAGCTCGCTCTTCACCGGCTCGCCGCTGACGATCATGTTCAACGCGGTCTCGACGCCCAGCACACGCGGTAGCCGCTGCGTGCCGCCGGCTCCCGGCACCAGGCCGAGCTTGACCTCGGGCAGCGCCACCTGCGTACCCGGCGACACCACGCGGTAGTGGCAGCCGAGCGCCAGTTCGAGGCCTCCGCCCATGCACACACCGTGCACCGCAGCCACCACCGGCTTGGCGCTGCCCTCCAGTTGCAGGATCAGGCTCAACAGGTTCGGCTCGGCCAGCGCCTTCGGCGAGCCGAACTCGCGGATGTCGGCTCCGCCCGAGAACGCCTTGCCGGCGCCGGTGATGACGACGGCCTTGACCGCGGGGTCGGCGTTGGCGCGGTCGATGCCAACGGCAATGCCGCGCCGCGTGTCGAAGCCCAGACCATTGACCGGCGGGTTGTTCAGGGTGACGACGGCAACATTGCCGCGGACTTCGTAGCTGGCTGTCATGGGAATCCTCTCGCGGGTGGCGATACCTCGGGCATCGATCGATTCTAGGTGTGCGTGCCGTGCGCGCCTTGTCCCACCAGCGACAAGGCGCGTGCGCGCATCCGCGGCCGCGGCCGCGGCCGCGCGGGCTTCAGGCGGCCGTCAGGCCGCCGTCGACCGCCAGCGTCTGGTCGGTGATGAAGGCGCCGGCCTCGCTGGCGAACAGCGCCATCTGGCCCTGCGGAACCAGCAACTGGCCCAGGATCATGGCTTGGGCTGCAGCAGCTTCTTCAGCTGGGCCAGGTTTTCCTCGAAGCGGTCCTGCACGAGCTTCCAGGCCTGCTTGCGCGACTTGGCTTCCATCTGCGCGAGTTCGCGCACGTTGGCGATCGCGTCCTTCACGCCCTGGCGGGCGAGTTCGGCCTGCTTGGTGACCATTTCCGTGCCGCTCGCGCCCTTCATCGCCTCCTGCCATTTGCCGAAGGCCTCCTTCAGCATCTGGTTGCGCCGCTCAGCCAGCGCCTTGATGCCTTCGTAGGCCTGGCGGTTGGCCTCGGCCAGCGCTTCCATGTCCTGGCGCTGCGACGCGACGATGGCCGCGATGTCGATGCCCGGCAGCTTGAATTTGCTCAGCGCCTTGCCCAGGTCGGCGAGCGGCGGGCTCTTCGCCTTGGCTGTCGTTGCCGTCTTCTTGGCGGCTGCCTTCTTGGCGGGCGCCTTCCTGGCTGCGGTTTTCTTGGCGGCGGCCTTCTTGGCCGGGGTCTTCCTGCTGGTTGCCATGCTCGTCTCCACTCGGGGTTGGAAATGCGCCGCCTACACCGCGTGCGCGGCAATGGCGTCGATGATCTGCGGCCACATAGAAATCGGCAGCGCGTGGCCCATGCCCTTGATGACCTTCAGCTTGGCACCGGGCACCGATTCGGCGGTGTCGATGCCGCAGGCCAGCGGCACCAGCGGATCGGCGTCGCCGTGGATCACCAGCGTCGGCACCCTCACCGCGGCCAGCGCGGGCTTGCGGCTGCCCGAGGCCAGGATCGCGACCAGTTGCCGCGCCACGCCGGCCGGGTTGAGCCCACGCGCGAAGTTCTGCCCGGCGCGCGCCAGGTCGCGCGCCTCGTCGAGCGGGAAGCTGCCGGCGCGCAGCACCTTCCAGGTCTGCGCATAACTCTCGAAGTAGCCGGCCTCGTCGAGCGGGGTCGGCTTGAACAGCACCGCCGTCGCCTGCGGCGTGGGTGGCGGCAGACCGGGCTCACCGGTGGTCGCCATGATCGAGGTCAGGCTGCGCAGCCGCGAGGGGTGGTGGATGGCCAGCGTCTGCCCGATGGCGCCGCCCATCGACGCTCCGACCACGTGCGCGCTGGCGATGCCCAGTGCGTCCATCAGCCCGACGGCGTCGTCGGCCATGTCGCGCAGCCGGTACGGTGCCTGCACCGGCCGGCCCTGCATCGCCGCCATGAAGGCCGCAGGCACGTCCGGCAGCCCGGCCGCGTCGAAACGCGTGGACAGGCCGATGTCGCGGTTGTCGAAGCGCACGACCCAATAGCCGCGCCGGGCCAGCTGCGCGCAGAACTCGTCGTCCCAGGCGATCATCTGCGCCGCCAGGCCCATGATCAGCAGCAGCGGCGGTTTGCCGCGGTCGCCGAAGCTGTCCCAGCACAGTTCGATGCCGTTGGCGGCGGCCTTGGCCGGCGGCGTGCGCTGTTCGCCTTGCATTGCCTGTCCTCTCGCGGCCACCCGGGCCTAGACTTCGAGCCACTCCTTGCGCACCTCTTCGTTGGCGCGCAGCTCGGCCGGCGTGCCTTCGAAGACGATGCTGCCGTGGCCCATCACGTAGCAGCGCTCGGAGATCTTCAGCGCGATCGTCAGCTTCTGCTCGACCAGCAGCACCGAGACGCCGCGGCGCTTCAGCTCCATCAGGTACTCGGCAACCAACTCGACGATCTTCGGCGCCAGCCCCTCGGTGGGCTCGTCGATCATGATCAGGTCGGGGTCGCCCATCAGCGTGCGGCACA
>DAORHX010000084.1:0-11644 GCA_035438245.1 Rubrivivax sp. | reverse complement strand
GTGGCGGCAGCGCAGGCAGCGGCCGCACCGCCTGCTCCAGGGTGTCGACGCCGCACAAGCCGCAGCCGGTGCGCCCGGCCAGGTTGCGCCGGCGCTGCTTCAGCGCCTCGAAGCGCTTGGCGGTGATCTGCATCGCGATGCGCAGGCCGTGCTCGTGCGCGTGCAGTTCCAGGTCGAGCAGTTCGCCGGCGCGTTCGACGATGCCTTCGCTGAGGCTGAAGCCCAGCCCCAGGTCGGCCAGCGCATCGGGCGAGGCCATCATCACCGCGTGGCCGACGCCGTTGTATTCGAAGCTGACCGCCACTTCTTCGGCCGCCCAGTCGACCGCCGCATGCAGCCGCTGGCCGTCGAAGCGCATCACACTCACCGGCAGCAGCGCACCGGTCAAGGGTTCGTCGCTCGCCGAGGCATCCTTCGCGCCGCACACGCGCTCGTCGATGGCGACCATCACGCCGCCCCTGCGGCTGTCGCCGCTGCCGCCGATCTGGGCCCGTCGACCCGCCGCACCCGCACGCGCACGATGTCGGCACCCGAGCCGGTGGCATCGGTCAGCTCGAGCGCGCGCTGCGTCATAGGCGTGACCATGTTCAGCGACGGGAAGTTCAGGTCCTTCGCATAGGGCATCTTCCAGTGCTCGAACTGCCCCGGGATGACGATGGTGTCGGGGCGGCAGCCCTGCACCAGCTCGGCGCGCCCGCGGGTGCGCCCGGTGGTCGAGCTGACCTCGACCCAGTCGTCGCTGGCGATGCCGAGCTGGGTCGCCGCGCCGCTGTTCATGATCACGCGGCCATGGCCGCGCACGTTGGCGCCGACCTCGTTCATCAGCGGGATGCCGACGTTGGCGCCGGCGCTGTAGGCCATGACCTTGGTGGTCAGGCCCCAGAACGGGTAGTCGTCGGGGCTTTCGCCATCAGCGCTGACCGCGTCACGCCACAGGCCGGGAAAGTCGTGCCATGCCGGCAAGGCGCTGTATTCGGACAGCTGGCGGTCCCACCACTTCACACCCTGGCCGTGCAGCCGCCGCCCCAGCTCCACCCCCAGGCGCTGCAGCCGCTCCTGGTAGGGCAGCTCGTAGCGCAGACCCTGGTCCTCGAGCGTGGGCGTCAGGTACCAGTCGACACGCTGGAACGGCACCACGTAGAAGCCGTGCTCGCTCATCCACGCCAGGTCGTGGATCTCCTTGCCGTCGCTCAGCTCGTCGGTGGCGGCCTTGCAGATCGCGTCCCAGATCTCGTGCACCGTGGGCGCGCGGTCGGTGGGCAGGCTGAAGTCGTTGCGCGGCGTCTTCAGCGGCACCAGCGCATTGCCGCGGTTGATGCGCTCCACGTACTCGGCCAGCAGCCCGCTGCGCCGCGCCAGTTCGGTGGCGATCCAGCTGAAGTCGCGTGTCTCGCCCTGCGGCGCCACCGCCGGCTGGCGCAGCACCACGCCGCGGTGTGCCCAAGCCTGCTCGACGAACTTGGTGCCGCCGCAGCGGATCAGCTGCGTGCTTTCCAGGTCGGTGGCCTCGGGCAGCAGGATGTCGGCCATGTGGTTGGTTTCATCGGGCGTGTAGGCAAAGGCGACGATGAACGGCAGCCTGGCGATGGTCTCGGCCTGGCGCTCGTTGTGGAAGAACGAAACCGCCGGGTTGGTGCGGTAGGCGAACCACAGCTCGGGCAGGCTGGGCTGCGGCCAGTTCTCGGGCGCCTCGCGCATGAACAACCACGCCAGGTGCGTCGGGCCCAGCGCCTGGCTCCACGGCGAGTTGCCGACGTGCGGGATCAAGGTGCGGTGCGCATTGCGTCCGGTGGGCTTGGCCGACCAGCCCTTCTCGGTGGTGGGGTTGAAGTTGCAGGCCATGAAGCCGTCGTCGCCCGGCACCGCGCTGAGCAGGCGGTTGTCGTGCGGCTTGTTCAGGCGCACGGTGGAGCCCAGCGTGCCGCCGGGCACTTCGAGCGCGCCGACCACGGTGGCCAGCATGGTGCGGCCCCAGCAGCACTCGAAAGCGCCCCAGCCGTTGTTGACGGTCTTGCCCAAGGTCACCGCCACCGGGCGGTAGGGCAGCGTGCGGCCTTCGACCACGGTCGTCTGGCCGACGCAGGCGTGGTCGAGGAACTCATGGGCGACGCGGCGCATCGTCGCCGCCGGCACGTCGCACACCTGCGCCGCCCATTCGGGGCT
The DNA here is from genome assembly GCA_035438245.1 of Rubrivivax sp. Classification (GTDB taxonomy): domain Bacteria; phylum Pseudomonadota; class Gammaproteobacteria; order Burkholderiales; family Burkholderiaceae_C; genus Rubrivivax. The sequence goes on along the minus strand of DAORHX010000084.1, from coordinate 9,481 downwards.
GTAGGCGCGCAGCATGTCGACCATCTCGCCGAAGGCGGTCTGCGCCGCGGCGTCGCGATGCACCGCGACTTCGCCATCCGCCAGGTGGCTGACCGCGTGCGCGACGGTGTAGCGGCCGGCCACCGCCGGCACCGTGCCCGGCGTGTCGTAGGGCACGGCGCTTTGCGTCAACGTGTCCCACAGCAGCGGCTTGCCGCTGGCCGCATCGCGCAGGTAGTAGCCGTCGGGGCCGACGAGGTACGGCGAGGCGGTGCGGTCGCGCAGGAAGGCGACGTCCAGCCGCTCGAGCGGCACCTCGTGCGTCAGCACGTGCAGCAGCGCGAACATGAAGGCGGCGTCGGTCTTGGGGCGGATCGGCACCCACTCGGCCGAGCACGCGCCGGTCACCGACAGGTGCGGCTCGACGTTGATGCGCTTGACGCCGCGCACGCGCGCGTCGGCATGGCGGCGCACCGCGCAGGCGCCGCCCGAGACCTCGACGTTGGCGCCGAAGGACAGCACGAACTGCGTGTGCGGCGTGTCGGCGCAGACGGTGAAACCGCGGTGCCAGAACTCGCCGTACAGGTGCTCGGAGTGCACGCACTTCACGCCCTGCCCCGAGCCCAGGCTGTAGTCGATCTGGCCCCACGCGGCGAGGAAGGCCGGGAAGCTGCCCATGTAGCTGGCGGGAGTGCCGCCGTGGCCGAAGCTGGCCGCGACGCGCGGCAGCCCCTGCTCGTCGAGCAGGCCGCGCGCGCGGATATCGCGCAGCCTGGCACCGATGGTGTCGAGCGCCTCGTCCCAGCTGATAGGTACGAACTGCGGGTCCTCGTCGCGCCCCTTCTTCGGGTTGGTGCGCTTCATCGGCGTGAGCACGCGGTGCGGGTTGTAGGTCTTCTGCACCAGGCCGTAGGCGCGCACGCAGGGCCGCCCGTCGGCCGGGTGGATGCCCTTGGCGGCCGGGTTCGGGCCGATCTCGGTGGCCACGCCGTCTTCGACCTTGACGCGCAGCAGGTCGGGCCCGGCCACGCACTGGTAGCAGTAGGTCGGCACGTGCTGCGTGCCCTTGGTGGGGGTGGCGATGGCGCTCATGGCTTCCTCTGCGATCGCGTGGGGCAGGCTTCAGGCGCCAGCGCGCGCCCTCTCGGCCTTGGCCGCCAGCCGCTGGCCGGTCTTGGCGACATCGACGACGAAGCGCGAGTGCTTGCCGCGCACGATCGGCTCGACCGCGTCGCGGCCTTCGACCTCGAACACCACCGCGCGGCCGTCGACCTCGGCCACGCGCACGACCAGCGTCACGTCCATGCCGAGCAATGTCGCGCCCAGGTGGTCGATCGCGACGCGCGTGCCCACCGAATCCTCGCCCGCGTCCAGGTGGGCGAGCAGCAGGTTGCGGCAGGTGACCTCGATGTCGCGCACCAGCACTGGCGTGGCATAGACGCGCGCCGCCTCGCCCATGAAGTCGATGGTGCGCTCGCGGTCGATGGTGAAGGTGGCTTCGGCGCTGAGGCCGGCTTGCAGGGTGGACTTCATCGCGGGATCCTCGTTGGTGGAGTCATTGGCCGAGGTAGGCCTGGCGCACCTGCGGGTCGTGCAGCAGTTCGGCCGCCGCGCCCTCGCCGACGATGCGCCCGGTCTCGAGCACATAGCCGCGGTCGGCGATGGCCAGCGCCGCGCGCGCGTTCTGGTCGACCAGCAGGATGGTCGTGCCCTGACGCTTCAATGCGGCGATGTGGCCGAAGATTTCGGCCACCAGCTTGGGCGCCAGACCCATGCTCGGCTCGTCGAGCAGCAGCAGCTTCGGCGCGGCCATCAGCGCGCGGCCCAGCGCCAGCATCTGCTGCTGCCCGCCGGACAGCGTGCCGGCCGGGTCGCGCCGCTTGTCGCGCAGCACCGGGAACATCGCCCACACGGTCTCGGCGGTGGCTTGCGCGCCGCGCGCGTAGGCGCCCAGGGCCAGGTTGTCCTCGACGCTGAGCGCGCCGAACACCTGCCGGCCTTCGGGCACCTGCACGATGCCGCGCTTCACGCGCTGGCGCGGCGGCTCGTGCACGATGTCGGCGCCCTCGAAGCGCACGCTGCCCGAGCTGGCGGGCTGCACGCCCGACAGCGTCTTCAGCAGCGTCGTCTTGCCGGCGCCGTTGGCACCGACGATGGCAACGAGCTCGCCGTCATGCACGCGAAGCGACACCCCGGCCAGCGCCGGGATGCGGCCGTAGCGGCTGCCGAGGTCGGCGACTTCAAGCATGGGCCGCCTCGGCGCCGAGGTAGGCCTCGATCACGCGCGGGTCGCGCGCCACCTCGGCCGGTGTGCCCTCGGCCAGCCGCGCGCCGGCGTCGAGCACCAGCACGCGGTCGGACACCTCCATCACCAGCCGCATGTTGTGCTCGACCAGCAGCACCGTCATGCCGCCGCGCGCCAGCTCGCGGATCAGGCCGTCGATCTCGTGCGCTTCGGTCGGGTTCAGGCCGGCCGCCGGCTCGTCGAGCAGCAGCAGCTTGGGCTCGCCGGCGAGCGCGCGGGCGATCTCCAGGCGCTTGAGCGCACCGTAGGGCATGGCGTCGGCATCGGCATCGATCCACGCGCCCAGGCCCACGCGCTGCATCAGCGCGGCGGCGCGTTCACGCCCTGCGCTTTCCGCGCGCTGCAGGCTGGGCAGGCGCAGCAGCGCCGGCCACATCGACACACGCTCGTGCAGGTGCAGCCCGGTGCGCACGTTGTCCAGCGCGCTCATGTTGAAGAACACCTGCAGGTTCTGGAAGGTGCGGCCCAGGCCGGCCGCGGCCCAGCGGTGCGTCGGCTGGCCGGTGAGGTCCTGGCCGTCGAGCACGACGCGGCCGCGCTCCGGGCGGTAGATGCCGGTCAGCAGGTTCAACAGCGTGGTCTTGCCGGCGCCGTTGGGGCCGATCACCGCATGGACGCTGCCGGACTGCACCGCGAACGACAGGCCGGGGATCACCACCAGGCCGCCGAAGCGCTTGGCCAGACCGTCGACTTCGAGCAGCGGCTTCATTTCAGTTGCTCCACCGCACTTGGGGCAACCCGCGACGTATGAACCGGGCGCATCGAGCGACCGCCGCGGATCCGGCTGCGCCGGTCCGCCAGCGGTGCCCCCTCGAGGGGGCGCGCGAAGCGCGTAGGGGGTGGTTCATTTCAGCAGCCGTGCCAGCGTCGGCACGATGCCGCGCGGGAAGAAGATCATGGTGGCGATGAGGATCGCGCCGAAGGCCATCATCTCGTAGTCCTTCAGCGCGGTCAGCAGCTGCGGCAGCAGCGTCAGCACCGCCGCGCCGACCACCGCGCCCCAGACCGAGGCCATGCCGCCGAACACGACCATGATCACCAGCTCGACCGAATGCAGGAACGACGCCTTGGCCGGCGTCAGGAAGCCGGCGTAGTGCGCGGTCAGCGTGCCGGCGGCCGCGGCGATGGCCGCCGACAGCACGAACACGCGCAGCTTCCACTTCGCCGAGTCGATGCCCGCGGTCTCGGCCGCAACCTCCGAGCCGTGCAGCGCGCGCAACGCGCGGCCCACCGGTGAGTCGATCAGGTTCAGCGCGCCCCACACCGTCAGCCACAGCACGATGGCGATCACGGCGTACCAGGCCGGCTCGCCCTGCAGCGTGCGGCCGAACAGCACCAGCGGCGGCACCGCCATGCCGTCGGGGCCGCCGGTGAAACGATCCTCGTTGGTCAGCACGATCGACACGATCACACCCAGCCCCAGCGTCGCCATCGCCAGGTAGTGGCCCTTCAGGCGCAAGGTGGGCCGGCCGACGGCCCAGGCCAGCAGCGCCACCGCCGCCACCGCCGCCGGCATCGACAGCGCCACCGGCCAGTGCCAGTGCGCGCTGAGGATCGCGCTGGCGTAGCCACCGAGCGCGTAGAAACCGGCGTGGCCCAGGCTGATCTGGCCGGCGTAGCCGATCAGCAGGTTCAGCCCGACGCAGACGATCGCGTTCAGCGCGATGACGATGGCGACCTCGAGCACGTAGCTGTTCGGCGCCAGCAGCGGCACCGCGACCAGCAGCGCGGCCAGCAGCAACAGCACGCCGCTGCGCGGCAAGGCGCGCACAGCGCGGCGCGGCAGCGGGGCGCTGTCAGACACGGTCGCTGCCGCGCGCACCGAACAGCCCTCCGGGCAGGAAGAACAGCACCGCCAGGATGACGACGAAGGCGATCGCGTCCTTGTAGGCCGACGAGACGAAGCCGGCTCCCAGGCTTTCCAGCAGGCCGAGCACCAGCCCGCCGACCACCGCACCGGCGAAGCTGCCGAGCCCGCCGAGCATCGCCGCGGCAAAGCCCTTCAAGCCGAGCATCACGCCGGCGTCGTACGAGGTGAAGGTGATCGGCGCGGTGAGCACGCCGCCGAGCGCGCCGAGCGCGGCGGCCAGCGCGAAGCTGGCGCGCATCACGCCGCGCGTCGAGATGCCCATCAGCTGCGCGGCCTGCGGGTTGATGGCGGTGGCGCGCATCGCCTTGCCGGCCAGCGTGCGGCCGAAGAACCAGCCGAGCGCCAGCACCGCCACCGCGGTGCCGGCCAGCACCCACAGGCTCTGCGGCACGACGCTGGCCCCGCCGATGGTGATCGGCGCGCTGCCGGAGAACGCCGGCAGCGGGTGGATGCGCTTGTCCCACACGACCTGCGCCAGGCCGCGCAGGAACAGCGACACGCCGATGGTGATGATGATCAGCGTGACCACGTCGGCCTTGCCGCCGGCCTGCGCCGGCTCCAGCGCCAGCCGCTGCACCAGCACGCCGACCAGCACCGCGCCGGCCACGGCCAGCAGCACGGCGAGCGCCAGCGGCAGCCCCAGCGCCACCAGCGCCACCGCGCCCATGCCGCCGATCATCACGAACTCGCCCTGCGCGAAGTTGATGGCGTGGCTGGCGTTGTAGACGATCGAAAAGCCGAGCGCGACCAGCGCGTAGATCGCGCCGGCGGTCAGCCCGCCGGCGACGAACTGCAGCCAGGCACCACCCACGACGTTCGTCCTATGCAGCCCGGCCCGTCACTTGACCAGCGCCCAGGTGCCGCCCTTGACCTCGAGCAGCCGGAACGCGCTCAGGTCCAGCCCCATGTGGTCGGTGGCCGACATGTTGACCACGCCGCCGGTGCCGACATAGCCCGTGGTCGCTTCGAGCGCGTCGCGCACCTTGGCCTTGTCGGTCGAGCCCGCCGCCTTGACCGCGTTGACGTACAGCATCAGGCCGTCGTAGGCATGGCCGCCGAAGGTCGAGACATCGGTCTTGTACTTGCCCTCGTACGCGCTGCGGTAGCCGGTGACCACCGGCTTCTGCGGATCTTCCGCCGGCAGCAGCTCGGCCACCAGCAGCGCCGCGGCCGGCAGCCGCACGCCTTCGGCGGCGTCGCCCGACAGCTTGATGTATTCCTTCGACGCGACACCGTGCGACTGGTACAGCGGCAGCCCGACGCCGACCTGCTTGTAGTTGCGCGTGACGATCGCCGGGCCCTGGCCGAAGCCGGCGTTGAGCACCGCCTGCGCGCCGCTGCCCTTGATCTTGGTGAGCTGCGCCGTCATGTCGGTGTCGGCCGCGCCGTAGGTCTCGTCGGCGACGATCTGGATGCCGTGGTTCGGCGCCACCTTCAGGCATTCGGCGCGCATGCTCTTGTCGAAGCCGCCGCTGCCGGAGATCAGCGCCGCCTTGGTCAGATTGCGCGCCTTCATGTCGACGAAGATCTTGTCGCAGGCCATGCGGTCGGTGTGCGGCGTCTTGAACACCCACTTCTTCACCGGCTCGACGATCACCACCGCGCCGGCCAGCGACACGAACGGCACGCCGGCGGCCTCGGCCAGCGGCACCGCGGCCATCGTCTCGCCGGTGGTCGAGCCGCCGACGATGACGTCGACCTTGTCCTGCTCGATCAGGCGCTTGACGAAGGTGCGCGCCTTCTCGGCGTCGCCGCCCGAGTCGTAGGCCACCAGCTGCAGCTTGCGGCCGAGCACGCCGCCGTCGGCGTTGATCTTGTCGATCTGCATCTCCAGCGTCTTCTGCTCGGGGTCGCCGAGGAAGGCCGCCGGGCCGGTGACCGACAGGAACGCGCCGACGCGGATCGGCTCCTGCGCCTGCGCCATGGCCGCCACGGCGAGCAGGCCGTGCAGACACAGCGCGCGGACGGAAGCGAGTGGGCTCATCGTTGTCTCCTTTGGAACCGCCGCGGGGCACCGACAGGAACAAGGCAGGAACGCTGCAGTCACACTGCACAATGGCGGCCGCGGCGCGGCACCCCGCGACAGGCTTTGCCGTACGCCGCCGATAAACCCATTCTGGTACCGCAATGCCGGTATAGGATTGATCCAGTTCAAGGAATGAAAAGCCCTGCTTCCACCGCGAGCGCGCCCCGCAGGCGCACGGCCCGTGCGCTACGGGAAAGTCCCGAGGGTGCGGCTGCGATCGAGGTGCGTGCCGTGCGCCGCGGCGATCTCGACCGCGTGATCGACCTCGACGCCACCGTCACCGGCCTGGAGAAGCGCAAGTACTGGCTGGCGGTGTACCGCCGCTACGGCGGCGGCCACCACGAGGAACAGCAGTTCCTGGTGGCGCTGCTTGGCGGCCGTGTCGTCGGTTTCGTCATCGGCGAGGTGCGCGACTGGGAGTTCGGCTCGCCGCCGTGCGGCTGGGTGTTCGCGATCGACGTCGACCCGCAGGCACGGCAGGCCGGCGTCGGCACGCAACTGCTGCAGGCGATCAGCGCGCGCTTCCGGCGCATCGGCGTGCGCAAGCTGCGCACGATCGTCGCACTGGAGAACACGCTGATCCTGTCGTTCTTCCGCAGCCAGGGCCTGATGGCCGGGCCGCTGATCGCCCTGGAGACGGACCTTGAACCCTGAATCGATGCTCGCCGCCGCAGCCGCCTTGCTGCCATGAGGCTGCAGAAGAACAGCTCGCTGGCGCTGTACAGCGTGCTCGAGTTCGCGCGCGCGCCCGAGCGCCACATCGCCGCGGCCGAGATCGCCGACAAGTACGGCGTGTCCGCGCACCACCTGGCGAAGGTGCTCGCGGAGCTGGCCCGATCGGGCATCCTGGCGTCGGTGCGCGGCGCCGGCGGCGGCTACCGCTTCATCGGCAATGCGAAGCGGCTGACGCTGATGGACATCATCCAGCGCTTCGAAGACCTGGGCAACGGCAGCGCGAACGCAGCCGCCACGCCGGTGGAGGCCGGCTTGAACCTGGTGCTGTCGGAGATCGACCAGAACGCCAAGGCCACCTTCAAGTCGATCACGCTGGCCACGATGCTGCGGCTGATCGACCGCCAGCCATCCGCCACCGACCGGCGCTGAGGCCGAGCGGCCCGGACAGCCTCCACCGAAGGAAGGAGGACGCACAGGTCGTGCAGGCGAAACCTGCCTCGGCCACGGGCATCGAGGCCTTGCCGCAGTGTCGGTGGACAATGCCGGCACCCCATTTCGAGGAGACTTCCCATGAGTTCACCAGTGGCCAGCCGCGTCGGCGTCATCGGCGCCGGCACGATGGGCAACGGCATCGCGCAGGTGTGCGCGCTGGCCGGCGTGCCCGTGCGCATGATCGATATCGCCGAGGCTGCGGTGCAGCGCGGCGTGGGCACCATATCGAAGAACCTGGACCGCCTGGTCGCCAAGGACAAGCTGAGCGCCGCCGACAAGGATGCCGTGCTCGGCCGCATCGTCGGCGGCACCGACTACGCGGCACTGAAGGATTGCGACCTGGTGATCGAAGCGGCCACCGAGAACCTGTCGCTGAAGCTGAAGATCCTGAAACAGCTCGACGAGCTGCTCGGCGACAGCGTAGCGATCGCCACCAACACCTCGTCGATCTCGATCACGCAGCTGGCCGCGGTGGTGCGCAACCCGCAGCGCTTCATCGGCATGCACTTCTTCAACCCGGTGCCGGTGATGGCCCTGGTCGAGTTGATCCGCGGCCTGCAGACCGACGATGCCACCCATGCCCTGAGCGACGCCTTCGTGCGCCACATCGGCAAGACGCCGGTCGCCGTGCGCAACAGCCCCGGCTTCGTCGTCAACCGCATCCTGTGCCCGATGATCAACGAGGCGATCTTCGTGCTGCAGGAGGGCCTGGCCAGCGCCGAGGACATCGACGCCGGCATGCGGCTGGGCTGCAACCACCCGATCGGCCCGCTGGCGCTGGCCGACATGATCGGCCTGGACACGATGCTGGCGGTGATGGAGGTCTTCTACGAAGGCTTCAACGACCCGAAGTACCGCCCTGCCCCGCTGCTGAAGGAAACGGTCGCCGCCGGCCGCCTCGGGCGCAAGAGCGGGCACGGCTTCTACCACTACGGTTGAGGCGGCACGCGGTGCGCCCCAGGCGCAGTTGATATCACATGACATTCGCCGCATGACCCGCACCAGCGACCCACCCGAAACCGCGCCCCACACGCCGATGATGGCGCAGTACCTGCGCATCAAGGCCGACTTCCCCGACACGCTCGTCCTCTATCGCATGGGGGACTTCTACGAGCTGTTCTACGACGATGCCAGGCGCGCGCACCGGCTGCTGGACATCACGCTGACCACGCGCGGGCAGTCGGCCGGGGAGCCGGTGGTGATGGCGGGCGTGCCGGTGCAAGCCCTCGAGAGCTATCTGGCGCGGCTGATCAAGCTCGGCGAGGCCGTGGCAGTGGCCGAGCAGGTCGGCGATGTCGCCACGGCGAAGGGCCCGGTCGAGCGCAAGGTGACGCGCGTCGTCACGCCCGGTACCGTCACCGACGGCGCGCTGCTGGCCGAGCGCGCCGACACGTTGCTGCTGGCCCTGCACCGCCAGCGCCAGACCTGGGGTCTGGCCTGGCTCGGGCTGTCCAGCGGCCGGCTCGGCCTGGGCGAATGCGCAGAGCGCGATCTGGCCGCATGGCTGGCGCGGCTCGATCCGGCGGAGCTTCTCTTCGACGGCGAGGCGCTGCCGGCCGCCGTGACGCAGGCCCGCGCGGCCCGCACCGCACGGCCGCCGTGGCAGTTCGACAGCGCGCTCGGGCAGCGCAAGCTGTGCGCGCAGCTGCAGGTGGCGTCGCTGGCCGGCTACGGCGCGCAGGACCTTGCTGCCGCGCATGGCGCCGCCGCCGCGCTGCTGGCCTTCGCCGAGCACACGCAGGGCCAGGCGCTGCGCCATGTGCACCGCCTGGACGTGCAGCGCAGCGGCGAACTGCTCGAACTGCCACCGGCCACGCACCGCAATCTCGAACTCACGCGCACGCTGCGCGGCGACGAGTCGCCGACGCTGCTGTCGCTGCTGGACACCTGCAGCACCGGCATGGGCAGCCGCTGCCTGCGGCACTGGCTGACGCATCCGCAGCGCGAGCGCTCGCAGGCCACGCAGCGCCACGAGTCGATCGTGCAGCTGCTCGATGCCGGCTTCGAGCCGCTGCGCAAGGCGCTGCGCGGTGTCAGCGACGTGCAGCGCATCACCGCGCGCATTGCACTGCGCCAGGTGCGGCCGCGCGAGCTGGCCGGGCTGCGCTTCACGCTGGCCTCGCTGCCGTCGTTG
>DAORHX010000083.1:0-11688 GCA_035438245.1 Rubrivivax sp. | reverse complement strand
ACGTCACCGGCGTCGCCGCGCTGGGGCCGGAGCTGGCGGCCAAGAGCGTGGAGTTGCTGCACGAGCTGCTGCCCGGCCTGCGCCGGCTGGCGGTGCTGGCCCACGCCACCGACGTCTTCACGCCGGCGATGCTGGCCGCGTTGACGCAGACCGCGACCGCACTGCGCGTGCAGCTGCTGGTCGAGCGTGTGGTGGAGCCGGGCCAGTACACGGGCGCGCTGGAGCGCTGGCGCCGCCAGCGCGCCGATGCGCTGTTCGTCCAGCCCAGCTTGCCCGGCGCGCCCGCGGCCGAGCTGGCGCTGCAGCAGCGGCTGGCGTCGTGCTCGTTCGTGCGCAGCTTCGTCGAGCAGGGCGGCCTGCTCGCCTATGCGAACGACCTGCGCGAAGTCGCCCGGCTGGTGGTCGACACGGCCGACCGCATCCTGCGCGGCGCGTCGCCGGCGCAGCTGCCGGTGCAGCAGAACACGCGCTTCGACCTGCTGCTGAACCTGCGCACCGCACGCACGCTCGGCATCGCCGTGCCGGGCGTGTTGCTGCAGCGGGCCACCGAGGTGCTGGAATGAAGCGGCGCGACGAGCGAGGCTGCTCAGCTCAGCTGCTTCACGGCCTCGCCGATGATCTCGAGCTGCCGAATCACCGCACTTTGGGTCTTGCGGTCGGCGAGGAACGCAGCACGCCCCTCGCGAGTGAAGTCGCCGATATCGGCGATCGCCGCCAGGACGTGTTCGAGGTACAGCCGGTCGCGTCCGTTCACAGCGCGCGCGCCTCGGCCAGGATGCGTTGCTTCAGCTCGGGATGCAGTTCGCGCTCGGTGCACAGATCGACAGGCACGCCGAGCGCGTCGCTGAGTTCCTGCTGCAGCCCGACGATCGACAGCAGCGAGGTGTTCGCCGGCATCTCGACGAGCAGGTCGAGGTCGCTGCCGTCACGATCGAGTCCCTTGGCAGTCGAGCCGAAGACGCGCACCCGGCTGGCCCCGTGGGCAGTCGCCAGCGCGAGCACGCGCGCGCGTTCGCGGGCCAGGACTTGGGATGGGCGCATGCGCGCATTCTTGCAGCAATCGGCCGTTCGGCGGCCTCGTCGGGACGACGCGCCGGGCAGCGCCGCTGTCGTGGGTCCGGAGCTGCCGGGCCCGCTGCAGCGCGTCATGGAGGTGGTCGAATGATGAGGCGGCGCGACACCCTGGCGCTGGGCGTTGCGCTGTGCGCGCTGCGGCCGGCCGCAGCGCAGCCGGCGGGCAAGGTCTTCAAGCTCGGCTGGCTGCGGCCCAACGCGCCCGAGCCGGGGGAGTTCCAGGCGCTGGGCATCACCGCTGCGCTGCAGCGTGTGGGCTGGGTCGAAGGGCAGAACCTGCTGATCGAGCGGCGCTGGGCCGACGGGCGGCTGGCGCAACTGCCGCAGCTGGCGCGCGAGCTGGTGCAGCAGCGCTGCGACGCGCTGCTCAGCGTCGGCCTGTCGGCCACACGCGCCATGCGCGAGGCCACGACCACGATCCCGATCGTCTTCTTCGGCAACTTCGACCCGGTGGCCCTGGGCCTGGTGAGCAGCCTGGCGCGGCCCGACGGCAACGTCAGCGGCGTGCTCATCGCACCGGACGGCACGCTGGCGCCGAAGAAGATGGAACTGCTGAAGGAAGCGGTGCCGCACGCCACGCGCGTGGCCTTCCTCGCGGCGGAAGACCCGGCGATGCAAGCGCAGATGGCCGAGGCGCGCCGCGCCGCCGCGGCGCTGGGGCAGGAGCTGGTGGTGGTCACCGCCAGGGGTGGCGACCATGCGGGCGCTTTCGCCGCGATCGTCGGCGAGCGTGCTCGCGCGGTGTTCGTCGCGGCGCACACCAGTTTCGTGACCCAGCGCCGGCCGATCATCGAGCTGGCGCTGCGCCACAAGCTGCCGACGATGTGGGAATGGGCCGAGCAGGTGCGCGACGGCGGGTTGATGGCCTACGGCACCAGCCTGAACGGCCTGTACGACCGCATCGCGGCGTACATCGATCGCATCTTCAGGGGTGCGCGCATCGGCGAGATGCCGATCGAGCAGCCGACCACCTTCGCCCTGGCGCTGAACCAGGCGACGGCACGCGCCATCGGCCTGAACATGCCACGGGCCCTGCTGCAGCGCGCCGACGAGGTCATCGAATGAGCGCCATCGACCCTTTGGCACCGCCGCTGCTAGCCACGCCCGCGCCCGCGGCGCCGGGCGCGCTGCCGGCGCGCAGCCACCAGGGCCGGCTGTTCCGCAAGTACCTGCGGCTGATCATGGCGCTGGTCGGCCTGGCGCTGCTGCTGTCGGGCGGCATCGGCCTGTACTTCAGCTACCGCGAGACGCGCGCCGCGCTGGCCAGCCTGCAGCACGAGAAGGCCATCGGCGCGGCCTCGCGCATCGAGATGTACCTGCGCCAGGTGACGCAGCAGCTGCAGTACGCGGCGCTGCCGCAGATGGGCGCGGGCGACCTGGAGCTGCGCCGCGTCGAGTTCCTGAAGCTGCTGCGCCAGGTTCCCGAGGTCACCGACGTGGCGCTGATCGGCGCCGACGGGCGCGAGCAGGTCGCCGAGTCGCGGCTGGGCATGAGCCAGCTGGCCTCGGGCCGCGACCGCTCCGCCGAGCCGGCCTTCAAGCAGGCGCGGCGCGGCCAGCCCTGGTACGGGCCGGTGTACTTCCGCAAGGAGACCGAGCCCTACATGACGGTGGCGGTGCGCTCGGGCGGAGAGGGCTCGCCGGTGACGGTGGCCGAGCTGAACCTGAAGTTCATGTGGGACGTGGTCTCGGCCATCAAGATCGGCGCCAGGGGCAAGGCCTACGTGGTCGACGCCGACGGCTACCTGGTGGCCGACCCCGACATCGGCCTGGTGCTGCGCAAGACGCAGCTCGGCGCGCTGGAGCACGTCAAGGCGCTGAATGGTGCCGCCGGTGCGGAGCCGGCGATGTCCTCGCACGACTTGGGCGGCACACGCGTGCTGGCGGCGATGGCGCCGATCGAGCCGCTGGGCTGGCGCGTCTTCGTCGAGCAGCCGTCGACCGAGGTCTACGCGCGGCTGAACACCTCGATCCTGTGGGCCGGCGTGCTGCTGCTCGCCGGGCTGGCGGTGTCGGCGCTGGCCGCCGGCGCGCTGGCGCGCAGCATGGTGCGGCCGATCCGCACGCTGGACGAGGGCGCACGGCGCATCGGCGCCGGCGAGCTGGAGCAGCGCATCGTCGTGCGCACCGGCGACGAGCTCGAAGGCCTGGCCGATGAGTTCAACCGCATGAGCCTGCAGTTGCGCGAGTCCTACGCCGGGCTCGAGCGCAAGGTCGAGCAGCGCACGGCCGAGCTGCGCGAGGCGCTGGACTACCAGACCGCGATCAGCGAAGTGCTGCGCGTCATCAGCCAGTCGCCGGCCGACGTGGCGCCGGTGTTCGAGGCGATCATGGAAAGCGCGCGGCGCCTGTTCGGCAGCCCGATGTCGGCGATCTTCCGCTATGACGGCGAGCTGCTGCACCTGGTGGCGCAGGCCAACTGGCCGGCCGAGGCGGTGGAGGACGCGCGCCGGCTGTACCCGGGCCCACCCAACCCCGACATGGTGACCGGCCGGGTGCTGGCGTCGCGCAAGGTGGTGGACATTCCCGACACGCTGGCGGACCCGCGCTATCCCAAGGCGACGGCACGCGCCGGCACCTGGCGGCGCATGCTCGCCGCGCCGATGCTGAAGGACGGCGAGCCGCTCGGTGTCATCACCGTCGCCTGGAACCACCCCGGCGAGACGCCGACGCGGCAGCGCGATCTGCTGGAGACCTTCGCCGACCAGGCGGTGATCGCCATCGAGAACGCGCGCCTGATCAACGAGACGCGCGAGGCGCTGGAGCGGCAGACGGCGACCGCCGGGATCCTGCGCGTCATCAGCAACTCGCCGACCGACGTGCAGCCGGTGCTCGAGGCCGTCGCCGAGCGCTCCGGCCTGCTGTGCCGGGCCGAAGGCGCACGCGTCTGGCTGCGCGAAGGCGGGCAGCTGCGTGCGATGACCGGCTACGGCGGCGCCTATGTCCCCCCGGCAGCCGACGAGGTGCTGGCGATCGGCGGCGCCTCGGTGGCCGCCAGGGCGTTCCGCGAGCGGCGCTGCATCCATGTCGACGACGTCGTCGCGGCGCTGGACAGCGAGTACGCCGACGTGCGCCAGCTGCAGGCGCGCTACGGCTTCCGCACCGTGCTGGCCGTGCCGATGCTGCGCGAGGGCGCGTCGGTGGGCGTGATCTCGCTGCTGCGCAACGAGGTGCGGCCGTTCTCCGCCAACGAGACCAGCCTGGTGCAGACCTTCGCCGACCAGGCGGTGATCGCCATCGAGAACGTGCGGCTGTTCAACGAGACCAAGGAGGCGCTGGAGCGGCAGACGGCCACCGCCGAGGTGCTGCAAGTCATCAGCAGCTCGGTGGCCGATGCGCAGCCGGTGTTCGACAAGATCCTGCTCAGCTGCGAGCGGCTGTTCGCCGGCGACGAGGTCGGCATCGTGCTCGCCGGCGACGACGGCCGGCTGCACTTCGGCGCGCAGGGCGGCGCCCATCCGTACCCCGGCATGCGCGAGCGGCTGCCGGCACCGCTCGAAGGATCGGCCACCGCGCTGGCGATCCGCGACAAGCGCGTGTTGCATTACACAAACGTGCTCAGCGACCCCGAGGTGCCGCCGGTGCTGCGCACGCTGGCCTCGGGACGCGGCTTCGACTATTCGATCGCCCTGGCGCCGATGCTGTGGGAAGGGCGCGGCGTCGGCTCGATCTTCGTCACCCACGCGCCGCCGAGCCCGTTCTCGCCGAAGGACCTGGAGCTGCTGAAGACCTTCGCCGACCAGGCGGTGATCGCCATCCAGAACGCACGGCTGTTCAACGAGATCCAGGACAAGAGCCGCCAGCTCGAGGCCGCCAACCAGCACAAGAGCGAGTTCCTGGCCAACATGTCGCACGAGCTGCGCACGCCGCTGAACGCCATCATCGGCTTCTCCGAGGTGCTGCTCGAGCGCATGTTCGGCGAGCTGAACGACAAGCAGGACGACTACCTGAAGGACATCCACTCGTCGGGCCGCCACCTGCTGAGCCTGATCAACGACATCCTCGACCTGTCGAAGATCGAGGCCGGGCGCATGGAGCTGGACGTCGATGTCTTCGACGTGCCCGCGGCGCTGTCCAACGCGCTGACGCTGATCCGCGAGCGCGCGCAGCGCCACGGCATCGCGCTCGGGCTGGAGGTCGGCGCGGACGTCGGCGAGCTGCGTGCCGACGAGCGCAAGTTCAAGCAGATCCTGCTCAACCTGCTGACCAACGCCGTCAAGTTCACGCCCGACGGCGGCCGCGTCGACGTGCGCGCGCGGCGCGTCGACGGTGTGCTCGAGGTGGCGGTGGCCGACACCGGCATCGGCATCGCGCCGGCCGACCAGGCGGCGGTGTTCGAGGAATTCCGCCAGGTCGGCCGCCACTACACCAACAAGCAGGAAGGCACCGGGCTCGGCCTGGCGCTGACCCGGCGTTTCGTCGAGCTGCATGGCGGGTCGCTCACGCTCGTCAGCGAGCCGGGGCGCGGATCGACCTTCACCTTCACTTTGCCGGCGCAATCATGAAGACCATCCTGATCGTCGAGGACAACGAGAAGAACATGAAGCTGGCGCGCGACATCCTGCGCGCCAAGGGCTATGCGGTGCTCGAGGCGGTGAACGGGCTGGACGGCGTGAGGCTCGCGCTCGCGCACCAGCCGGACCTGGTGCTGATGGACATCCAGCTGCCCGACATCAACGGCATCGAGGCCTTTTCGCGCATCCGCGCGAATGCCGGCACCGCCCGGGTGCCGGTGATCGCCTTCACCGCGTCGGTGACCCCGGGCGACCGGCAGAGCATCGGCGACGCCGGCTTCGACGGCTTCCTCGGCAAGCCGATCCAGCTGAAGGAGTTCGTCGATACGGTGCGCCGGCTGGCCGGGGAGCCGAACTCGTGAGTGCGCGCATCCTGGTGGTCGACGACACGCCGGCCAACGTCAAGCTGCTGGTCGACCTGCTGGCTGCCCGCGGCTACCAGCCGGTCGCGGCCGGTAGTGGCGAAGAGGCGCTGGTGCGCATCGGCGTGCAGCCGCCCGACCTGGTGCTGCTGGACATCATGATGCCGGGGCTGTCGGGTTACGACGTGTGCCGGCGCATCCGCGCCGACCCGGCGACGGCGCTGCTGCCGGTGGTGCTGTGCACCTCGCTCGACCCGAAGCAGGAGCGCCTCAACGGCATCGAAGCCGGCGCCGACGACTTCATCGCCAAGCCGATCAACCAGCAGGAGCTGTTCGCGCGCGTGAAGTCGCTGCTGCGCGTCAAGGCGCTGCAGGACGAGGTGCGCGCGCAGGCGGCGCAGCTGGCCGAGTGGAACCTGAAGCTGGAAGAGCGGGTGCGCGAGCAGCTCGCGCAGATGGAACGCCTGGGCCGGCTGAAGAACTTCTTCTCGCCGGCGCTGGCCGAGGCCATCGTCGCCGGCGGCACCGACGACCCCTTGCGCAGCCACCGCCGCGAGATCACCGTGGTCTTCCTCGACCTGCGCGGCTTCACCGCCTTCACCGAAACCGCCGACCCCGAGGAGGTGATGGGCGTGCTGCGCGAGTACCACGCGGCGATGGGCGAGCTGATCGTCGCGCACGAGGGCACGCTCGAGCGCTTCACCGGCGACGGCATCATGGTCTTCTTCAACGACCCGTTGGTGGTCGACGACCCCGCGCCGCGCGCGGTACGCATGGCGCTGCAGATGCAGCAGCGCATGGATGCGCTGGCGGCGGGCTGGAAGAAGCGCGGCTACGACCTGAAGCTGGGCGTCGGCATTGCCATGGGCTTTGCCACGATCGGCGCCATCGGCTTCGAAGGGCGCATCGACTATGGCGCCATCGGCAACGTCACCAACCTGGCGGCTCGGTTGTGTGGCGAGGCTGCCGGCGGCGAGATCCTGGTCGCGCCACGCGTGGCGGCAGCGCTGGAGGGCAGCGGGTTTGAGCTGGAGCCGACCGGTGACTTTCAGCTGAAGGGCTTCGCGCGGCCGGTGGCGACGGCGCGGGTGCTATGGAGTGCAACTTGAACATGAACGAAACAACGAGCCTAGGGCCGACGCCCGGCCGCCGCGCGGTCTGCGTGCTGGCGCTGTCCACACCCTGGCTGTACGCGCAGGGCAGCCCGCCGCGCCGCGTGGCCTGGGTGTCGATCGATTCGCCGAACCCGGCCAACCGCAGCCTGGCCGCGCTGCGCGAGGCGCTGCGCGGCCTGGGCTGGACCGAGGGGCAGAACATCGTCGTCGATACTTGGTGGGCCGAAGGCTCGGCCGACAAGCTGAAGGCGCTGGTGCCACAGATCCTGGCCAGCCGGCCCGACGTCATCGTCGCCACCACCGGGCCGGCGGTGCGCCCCTTCGTCGACGCGCAGGTGGCGGTGCCGGTGGTCTTTGCCTTCAGCGCCGACCCAGTGCAAGGCCAGGTGGTGCAGAGCTGGGCGCGGCCTGGCGTCAATCGCACGGGGGTCTCGTACTTCTCGGTCGAGCTGATGCCCAAGCGGATGCAGTTGATGCGCGAGTTGCTGCCGCGCATGAGGCGGGTGGCGGTGGTCGGCTGGCCGCCGCACGCCGGCGAACTGCTGGAGCTGGACGCGGCGCGCCAGGCGGCGCAGGCGCAGGGCCTGACGATGAAGTACTGGGGCGCGCACACGGCGGCCGACGTGGACGCGGCGCTGGGGGCCATCGACGGCTGGAAGCCCGACGCGGTGCTGGTCTTCGCCGGCGTGGTGGCGTCGAGCTTTCCCGACCGCTTCGCCGCCTGGTCGCTGAAGCGGCGCATCCCGACGATCTCGGCCTGGGGCGCCTTCGCCGAGGCCGGCAACCTGATGACCTACGGCCCGGTGATCGGTGAGGCGCAGGCGCGACTGGCCTTCTTCGTTGACCGCATCCTCAAGGGCGCGAAGGCCGACGACATGCCGGTAGAGCTGCCACTGCGCATCGAACTGGTGCTGAACCTGAAGATGGCGCGTGCCATCGGCGTCATGGTGCCGCGCAGCATGCTGCAGCGTGCGGACCGGGTGATCGAATAGCCGATCAGCGGCCCGCACTCAGGCCGCCTGTGCCGCCGCCTTGTGTCGCTGCACGTCGGCGAGAAGCCGCGCCACCACCAGCCGCATGAAGTAGAAGCCCAGCTTCGGGTTCTGGTAGTACAGCTGGTAGATCTGTTCGTCGGTCATGACGTAGAGATCGCAGTCCGTTTCGCAGACCACGGTCAGCGTGCGTTTCTTGTCCGGCGAGAACAGGGCGATCTCGCCGATCAGGCTGTCCGGGCCGATCGTCGCGCCCACGCCTTCCAGCCGCAGCCGCCCGCTGCCGAGGTAGTAGATCTCGTCGGCTTCGTCGCCTTCGCGGAACAGCACGTGACCGGCGTGGTGCTTGTGCAGGTGCATGTGCGGCAGCAGCCATTCGGACACCGGCGACTTCTCGGTGACCTTCTCGATCTCCTTGGTCAGCCGCAGGATCTCGACCAGCCGCCGCGCGTTCATCGGCAGCAGGATGCTGTTGAGCAGGAATTCGGGCAGCAGGATCAACTGGGCCCAGTCGAACTTCAGGTGGAACAGCGCGTAGATGATGAACAGGACATTGCTGCACAGCGAAAGCACGCGCAGCGGCACCATGCGGCGCATGTAGTGGCTGGCCAGGTAGAACGCGCCGCCAATCAGGCCGATGGCGGTGATCAGGTCGAAATGCATGGCGCTGGGGTCCGTTGCTGCCGTCCGTGGGCCGCCGGATTGTGTTGCATTTCCCGTGCCGGCCCGGCACCGGTGGTGCGCGCGCGATTTTCGTTAGCATTGCCTGCATGAACAAGCTGATCGCCCCGGGTGCGCTGCTGCTGGTCGCCTTGCTGCACGCGGCGCCGGCGCTGGCGCAGGCGGCGCCGGCCAAGCTGGTGCCGGCACAGAGCGAGGTGGGCTTCGTCACCAAGCAGATGGGCGTGCCGGTGGAGGGGCGCTTCAGGAAGTTCGACGCGCAGATCAACTTCGACCCGAAGAAGCCCGAGACCGGCAGCGTCGCGGTCAGCATCGACACCGCCAGCGCCCACCTGGGTGTGCCCGAGAGCGACGCCGAGATGCCGAAGGCGATCTGGTTCAACGTCGCCAAATTCCCGCAAGCCGCCTTCAGGTCCACCGCCATCAAGGGCCTGGGCAACGGCAAGTTCGAGGTCGCCGGCAAGCTGGACATCAAGGGCAGCGCGCGCGACATCGTCGTGCCGGTGCAGATCGTGCAGGCCGGCGGCACGTCCACCGCCACCGGCAGCTTCGTCATCAAGCGGCTCGACTTCAAGATCGGCGAGGAGGAGTGGACCGACACCACGGTGGTGGCCAACGACGTGACGGTGAAGTTCAAGCTGGCCCTTTCTGGCCTGGGGCCGCTGTGAAGTGCCGTGCGCGGTGGGCGGCAGGCCTGGCCACCGGGTGCGTGTGGGCTGCCGCTGCGCAGGCCCAGGCGCCCAACTACGCCATCGACCCGACGCACACCTTCGTCAACTACGAGAACGGCCACTTCGGCACCACCACCAACCGCGGCCGCTTCAGCACCAAGGACGGCACGCTGTTCTTCGACCGCGCCAATCGGCAGGGCAAGGTCGAGATCATCATCGACATCAGCACGGTCAATACCGGCGTGGACATGCTGAACCGGCAGATCCAGGGCAAGGACTTCTTCAACGTCGCCGATTTCCCCACCGGCACTTTCGTGTCGGACAGGTTCGTCTTCAACGGCGACAAGGTCAGCGAGGTGCAGGGTCAGCTGACGCTGAAGGGCAAGACGCACCCGGTGGTGCTGAAGGCCACCAAGTTCAATTGCTACACCAACCCGTTGTTCAACCGCGAGGTCTGCGGCGGCGACTTCGAGGCGAACATCGTTCGCAGCCAGTGGGGTGTGCTGTGGGGGCTGCAGTTCGGCTTCGAGGACGCGGTCAAGCTGATCATCCAGGTCGAGGCCATCAAGATGCAGTAGCGCTTGGCGCTACAACAGGCCTTCGGGCGCGATCACCGACAGCAGCTCGAGCATGATGCGGGTCCAGATGTCGGTCTCGGGCTCCTCGACCACTTCCTCGCGGCCGCCGGGGCCGGTGGTGGTCCAGATCACGTCCTTGCCGTTGGCGGCCAGCGTCACCTTGTAGGCGCCCTGCTGGCGGATCACGTCCACCAGCTTCAGCATCTGCTGCGCCAGCACCGGGCTCTGGATGAAAAGCCCCATCTCGGTGTTGTGCTGGTCGGAGCGAGGGTCGAAGTTCATCGAACCGATGAACACGCGCTCGCCGTCGACCACTGCGCTTTTGGCGTGCAGCCGGCCGATCGAGCTGGAGAAGCGCCCCAGGCGCAGGCTGCGGCTGACCTTCTGCGGGCTCAGCTCGTACAGGTTCACGCCCAGCTTCAGCATCTGAGGGCGGTAGCGGCGGTAGCCGGTGTGCACCACCGGCTCGTCGGTGGCGGCCAGCGAGTTGGTGACCAGCGTGTAGCTGACGCCGTGGCGCTCGATCGAGCTGCGGAAGGTCTCGATGCCGGCCTCGCCCGGGATCAGGTACGGGCTGGTGATGACCACGTTCTTGCGTGCGCGGCGCATCATCTCGACGACGTTGTAGCGCACGCTGTCGACATCGTCGATCGGCGCCACGCCGTAGCTGGAGACGCGGCCGATGACCTTGTCCGGGTTGTCGGCATAGGCCTGCGCGTCGGCCCAGATCAGGCCCACCTTGCCGGCATTCAGCTCGTCGACGATCGGCCCGTAGCCGAGCACGTCGTTCGGCGGTGGCGCTTCCGGCTCCGGCGTGCCGCCGGTGCTGCCGATGACCTCGACCACCGGGGTCGTGTCCATCTCCGACGGCGGCGAGGTGATGCGCAGCAGCGGCACCGCCTCGGCCGCGGTCGTGCGCTCGAACTCGCGGCGCAGCGCATCGTCGGGCCGCTCGGTCTTCACGATCGCGCGCAGCGGCAGCACGCGGTCGCTGTTCCAGTAGTCGTCGAACAGCGACGACAGCCGCGGCAGGATCGCGCCGATGACGAAGGTGTCCAGGTCGACGAAGTTGGCGCCGGCGCTGGCCATGAAGTATTCGTCGGCGATGTTGCGTCCGCCGACCACCGCCATCACGCCGTCGGCGATGAACAGCTTGTTGTGCATGCGCCGGTGCACGCGGTCGAAGTCGCGCGCGTTCGCGGCAAAGCGCGTCAGGAAGTTCTGCCGCCCGGCCGGGAACGGGTTGAACAGCCGCACCTCGACATGCGGATAGGCGTTCAGTCCGAGCAGCAGCGGGTCCATGCCCGAGGTGTAGAGGTCGTCGATGATGAGCCGCACGCGCACGCCGCGTTCGGACGCGTCGCGCAGCGTGCGCAGCAGGTAGCGGCCGGTGCGGTCGTCGTGGATCTGGTAGTACTGCACGTCCAGCGTGCGCTGCGCGCGCCGCGCCAGCTCCAGCCGCGCCTGCAGCGCGTACTGGCCGGTGGGCATCAGGCGGAAGCCGCTCTGCTCGGGGTCGGCGGTCGAGGCCTTCGCGATGCGGCCGAGCGCCGTGTCGCCGACCGGGCCCAGCGACTTCGACGGATGGCGCTCGGCCTTGTCGGGCAGGCTTGCACAGCCGGCCAGCCACACGGCCAGCAGCGCGGCGACGAGGCCGTGCCAGACCGCCGCATGCGGCGGTCGCTCGGCGGCGGGCCGGCG
>DAORHX010000082.1:0-11724 GCA_035438245.1 Rubrivivax sp. | reverse complement strand
GATCAGCTGCGTCAGCTGCGAGCCGCCGAAGGCCTGGTCGCGGTCGTAGAGCATCTCCTCGTCGCGCAGCACCTTCAGGCTGGTGGTGTCGGCGCCGATCTCGAACAGCGCGACCAGCGCATCGTGCCCCTGGTTCGGCAGCGCGCCGACCAAGCGGCTCATCGCCAGCCGCGAGGCATGCGATTCGATGTCCAGCACCACCGGCTTCAGGCCCGCGGCCTCGGCCAGGCCCTGGCGGTCCTGCACGCGGTCCTTGCGCGACGCGGCGATCAGCACCTCGACGTCGCCGACCGACGTGGCGCTGGGCCCGATGACGCAGAAGTCGAGGCTGACCTCGTCGAGCGAGAACGGGATGTACTGGTTGGCCTCGGACTCGACCTGCAGCTCCATCTCCTCTTCGCGCAGGCCGGCCGGCAGCATGATCTTCTTGGTGATCACCGCCGACTGTGGCATGGCCATCACCACCTGCTTGGTGCGCGTGCCGCTCTTGCCGACGACGCGCTTGACCGCGTCGGCGACCTCGTCGAACTTCTCGATCTGGCCGTCGGTGATCCAGCCCTTCTCGAAGGGCTCCGACGCGAAGCGCTCGAGCACCAGATCGCCATTCGAGGCCTGCCCCAGCTCGACCAGCTTGACGCTGGACGAGCTGATGTCCAGCCCGATCATGGCAGGGTGTTTTTGTCCCAACAGCTGGCTCAGAAAGCTCACGTCCCTTGACTCCCAACGCGCACCCCGCAGGGCGCGATGAACTTAATAAGTCACTTGAATCCTAGCAGCAAAGCCCTTGTGAACCAACGCAGAAAGGCTGCCGAAGTCTGCCGCTCGTTGTGATTCGCCGACGCCCGGAACAGCGCCAGAAACAACTCGCAATTGCGCTTGCGCCAGCTCACCGCGCGCACCCGGCGCGCGCCCCGGGCGGCGGTGGCCGTTTTCTATAATCGGCCGCTTCCCGCAAGCCAAGCGCATGAGCGCCAACCGCCCCGCCCCGACCCCCTCCCCGTCCGCCCAGCACCCCAGCGGCGCAGCGCGCAGCGTGTGGGCTCGTCGATTGGTGCGGGTCATCGTGTGGGCTTTCGGGCTGGCCGCGGCCGGCGTGCTGAGCGTGTTGGTCCTGGTCGGTATTGCAGTGGCCGTCGCTTATCCGAACGTGCCCGAGATCAGCGGCCTGACCGACTACCGCCCCAAACTGCCGATGCGAATCTACGCCGCCGACGGCGTGCTGCTCGGCGAATTTGGTGAAGAAAGGCGCAACTTCACGCCGATCTCGCAGATGCCGAAGGTGCTGAAGGACGCGGTGCTGGCCGCCGAGGACGCGCGCTTCTACGAGCACGGCGGCGTCGACTACAAGGGCATCGTGCGTGCGGCGCTGGCCAACCTGCGCGACGCGCGCAGCCAGGGCGGCTCGACCATCACGATGCAGGTGGCGAAGAACTTCTACCTGCCCACCGAGAAGACCTACACGCGCAAGATCTACGAACTGCTGCTGACCTGGAAGATCGAGAAGCTGCTGAGCAAGGAGCAGATCCTCGAGCTGTACATGAACCAGATCTTCCTCGGGCAGCGTGCCTTCGGCTTCGCGGCCGCCAGCGAGATCTACTTCGGCAAGCCGGTGAAGGACCTGACCACGGCCGAGGCGGCGATGCTCGCCGGACTGCCGGTGGCGCCGTCGGCCTACAACCCGATCGTCAACCCCAGGCGCGCCACCATGCGCCAGCAGTTCATCCTCGACCGCATGCTGGAGGAAGGCTTCATCACGCCCGAGCAGCATGCCCAGGCGCGCCAGCAGCAGTTGCGCTATCGCGTGCCCACCGAAGTGCCGGTGCACGCCGAATACGCGGTGGAGACGGCGCGCCAGCTGGTGTTCGCGCACTACGGCGCCGAAGCCTATTCGCGCGGGCTGGACGTCTACCTGACGATCCGTTCGACCGACCAGGAGGTCGCCTATCGCGCGCTGCGCCGCGGCCTGCTGAACTACGAACAGCGCCAGTTCTATCGCGGGCCCGAGGCCTATGTCGACCTGCCGGCCGCGGCCGAAGCGATCGACGCGCGCATTGCCGAGGCGCTGGCCGAACACCCGGACAACGGCGAATTGCGCGCCGCGGTGGTGCTCGAAGCCTCGCCGCGCAAGGTGGTGGCCGTGCTGCAGAACGGCGAGACCATCACCGTCAGCGGCGACGGCTTGAAGCCGGTCACCTCGGGGCTGTCGCAGAAGGCCGAGCCGAAGCTGCAGATCCGCCGCGGCGCCGTGGTGCGCGCGCTGCGCAACGCCAAGGGCGACTGGTCGCTGACGCAGGTGCCCGAGGTCGAAGGCGCGTTCGTCGCCATCGACCCGGCCAGCGGCACGATCCGCGCGCTGGTCGGCGGCTTCGACTACGGCAAGTCGAAGTTCAACCATGTCACGCAGGCCTGGCGACAGCCGGGGTCGAGCTTCAAGCCCTTCATCTATTCGGCGGCGCTGGAAAAGGGCTTCACGCCGCTGACCGTGGTCAACGACGCGCCGCTGTTCTTCGACGCCGGCGCCACCGGCAGCCAGCCGTGGGAGCCGAAGAACTACGACGGCAAGTTCGAAGGCCCGATGCCGCTGCGCACCGCGCTGGCGAAGTCGAAGAACATGGTGTCGATCCGCGTGCTGCAGTCGGTGGGGCCGGGCTTCGCGCAGGAATGGATCAGCCGCTTCGGCTTCGACGCCGACAAGCATCCGGCCTACCTGACGATGGCGCTGGGGGCCGGCTCGGTGACGCCGATGCAGATGGCCAGCGCCTACGGCGTGTTCGCCAACGGCGGCTACCTGACGCAGCCGGTGCTGATCGCCAAGGTCACCGACAGCAAGGGCCGTGTGCTGTCGCAGGCCGTGCCGCCGCCGCTGGACGAATCGATGCGTGTGCTCGACGCACGCAACGCCTTCGTCATGAACACGCTGCTGCAGGAGGTGACGCGCTCGGGCACGGCGGCGTCGGCCAAGCGCGCGCTCGGCCGCGGCGACATCTTCGGCAAGACCGGCACCACCAACGATTCGATGGACGCCTGGTTCGCCGGCTTCCATCCGAGCCTGGTGGCGGTGGTCTGGATCGGCTACGACACGCCGCGCAAGCTGGGCGACCGCGAGACCGGCGGCGGACTGGCGCTGCCGGTGTGGATCGAGTACATGGCGCACGCGCTGAAGGGCGTGCCGGTGCAGGAGCTCAGCGCCCCCGAAGGCGTGACGCAGGCCGACGGCGACTGGAGCTTCGAGGAATTCAGCCGCGGCGCCGGCGTGCGCACGCTCGGCCTCGAGGACGTGTTGCCGCCGACGCCGACGACCGAAGAGCGCAACAGCATCCTCGATCTGTTCCGCCGCTGAACGGGCCGCCGGCGGCCGTCGCTCAGGGTGGCGTGAAGCGCAGTTCGCGCCCGCCCTGGTTGCTGGCGTGGCGCGACAGTGCGTCGAAGAACTCGCTGCCGTCGCGCGTGTCGAGCCAGCGGCCCTGCACGTGGCGGTAGTGGTAGCCGCCGGCGCGCGCGGCCAGCCACAGTTCGTGCAGCGGCGGCTGCGTGTTGACGACGATGCGGCTGTCGTCGGGAAACACCAGTTCCAGCAGCCCGCCGGTGCGATGGGTGTCGATGTCGATCGTGTCGGCCTGCAGCCAGCCATCGGCCGTCGCTTCGATCGCTGCCAGCACCGCCGCGGTGGCGCGCTGGTAGTCCGCATCGCTGAGCGGCGTGGCGTCGGGGCACGGGGTCATGGTCTATAGAATCGGTCGCATGGATCGGTTGCCAGCCAGTTTAGCCCTGCGCACGAAGCGCACCGCGCGGTGCGCAAAGACCACTTTCGGCCTGCTGCTGGGCGTGCTGCTGGGCGCGATGGCGGGCTGCGGCCAGAAGGGGCCGCTGACGCTGCCGTCGGCGTCGTCTGCGGCTTCGGCGCCGGCAGCGCGATGAGCCTGCCCGGCGCCCCCTACCTGGCGCGGCAGGGCCGCGAACTGCAGTTCGACGGCTACCCGCTCGATGCACTGGCGCGCGAGTTCGGCACGCCGCTGTACGTGTATTCGCAGCGCGCGATGCTCGACGCCGTGGCGGCGTACCAGCGCGCGCTGGCCGGCCGGCCGCATCTGCTGTGCTACGCGATCAAGGCCAACCCCAGCCTGGCCGTGCTGCAGACTTTCGCCCGCGCCGGCTGCGGCTTCGACATCGTCTCGGCCGGTGAGCTCGAGCGCGTGCTGGCCGCCGGCGGCGAAGCCTCGCGGGTGGTCTTCTCCGGCGTCGGCAAGACGCGCGACGAGATGGCGCGTGCGCTGCAGGCCGGCGTGCGCTGCTTCAACGTCGAAAGCCAGGGGGAACTCGAGCTGCTGTCGCAGGTGGCGACGGCCAGCGGGCGCACCGCCCACGTCAGCCTGCGCATCAACCCCGATGTCGACGCCGGCACGCACCCGTACATCTCCACCGGGCTGAAGGACAACAAGTTCGGCATCGCGCACGACCAGGCGCTGGCCAGCTACCGCCGCGCCGCCGCGCTGCCGGGGCTGCACGTGACGGGCATCGACTGCCACATCGGCTCGCAGATCACGCAGGTCGAGCCGTATCTGGATGCGCTGGAGCGGCTGCTCGACCTGGTCGAGGCGATCGAGGCCGAAGGCATCGCCATCGACCATATCGACGTCGGCGGCGGCCTCGGCATCCAGTACGCCGACGAGGCGCCGCCACCGGCCGACGAGCTGGTGACGAGGCTGCTGCAGCGCATCGACGCGCGCGGCCACGGCCGGCGCGAACTGCTGCTCGAGCCGGGGCGCTCGCTGGTCGGCAACGCCGGCGTGCTGCTCACCGAGGTGCTGTACCTGAAGCCGGGTGCGACGAAGAACTTCTGCATCGTCGATGCGGCGATGAACGACCTCGTGCGCCCGGCGATGTACCAGGCGTGGATGGCCATCGAACCCTGCCGCGTGCGCGACGGCGCCGCCACCGCCTGGGACGTGGTCGGGCCGGTGTGCGAATCGGGCGACTGGCTGGGCCGCGACCGGGCGCTGGCGCTGCAGCCCGGCGACACGCTGGCCGTGCTGTCCGCCGGCGCCTATGCGATGTCGATGGCCAGCAACTACAACAGCCGCACGCGCGCCGCCGAGGTGCTGCTCGTCGACGGCAAGCCGGTGCTGATCCGCGAGCGCGATCGCATCGAGGACCTGCTGGCGCGCGAGCGCCTGCTGCCCTGAACCGGCGTCAGATCCGCCCTTCCTCGACCGCGTGGCAGGCCACGCGCACCCGCTGCAGCTCGATCATCACCGGCCGCTCGGCCGAACAGCGCGCGTTGGCATGCGGGCAGCGCGGGTGGAAGGCGCAGCCCGTCGGCGGATTCAGCGGGTTCGGCACCTCGCCCTGCACCGGCGTGCGCGAACTGCCGCTCATGTGGATGTCGGGGATCGCGTCGAGCAGCATGCGCGTGTACGGATGCCTTGGCCGCGCGAACAGCTCCACCTTGTCGGCCAGCTCGACCAGCCGGCCGAGGTACATCACGCCGACCTGGTCGCTGACGTGGCGCACCACCGCCAGGTTGTGGCTGATGAACAGGTAGGTCAGGCCCTGCTGGCGCTGCAGGTCCTTCATGATGTTGAGCACCTGCGCCTGCACCGACACGTCCAGCGCCGAGGTCGGCTCGTCGCAGACCAGGAACTCGGGCTTGGTCGCCAGCGCGCGTGCGATCGAGATGCGCTGACGCTGGCCGCCGGAGAACTGGTGCGGGAACTTCTCCATGTCGGCGGCGGCCAGCCCCACCGACTGCAGCAGCTCGCCGACCTTGGCGCGCAGCGGCCCGTCGCCATTGACGATACCGTGCTCGAGCAGCGGCTCGCCGATGATGTCCAGCACCTTCCAGCGCGGGTTCAGGCTGGCATAGGGGTCCTGGAAGATCATCTGCATGCGCCGGCGCAAGGATCGCAGCGGGCCGGGCTGCGACTTCAGCACGCCGGTGTCCTGCCCGTCGAAGCGCACGCTGCCGCGGGTCGGCTCGTACAGCCCGACCAGCAGCCGCGCCACCGTGCTCTTGCCGCAGCCCGATTCGCCGACCAGCGCCAGCGTCTTGCCCTTGTCGATGCTGAAGCCGACGCCGTCGACGGCGTGCACGAACTGCCGCGGCTTGCGCTCGACGACGCGGTTCAGCCACGGCACCGAGACGTCGAAGGTCTTCGCCAGGTCGTCGACCTGCACCAGCGCCGTCATGTCGATGCTCCCGCCAGCCAGCACGCCGCCCGCGTGGCGCCGGCGTCGATCAACTCGGGCCGCTCGCGCCGGCAGCGCTCGAAGACCTTCGGGCAGCGCGGGTTGAAGGCGCAGCCGGTGGGGATGGCGTTGAGCCGCGGCATCGCGCCGTCGATCTGCAGCAGCCGCTCGCGCGTGTCGTCCATCGCCGGGATCGAGCCCATCAGCCCAGTGGTGTAGGGGTGCGACGGGTGGTGGATGACCTGCTGCACCGGGCCGATCTCGCAGATGCGCCCGGCGTACATCACGGCCACGCGGTCGCAGGTCTCGGCGATCACGCCCATGTCGTGCGTGACCAGCATCACCGCGGCGCCATGCTCCTTGCACAGCCGCTTCAGCAGCGCAATGATCTGTGCCTGGATCGACACGTCCAGCGCGGTGGTCGGCTCGTCGGCGACGATCAGCTGCGGCTCGGCGGCCAGCGCCAGCGCGATCACCACCCGCTGGCGCATGCCGCCGGAAAACTGGTGCGGGTACTGGTCGAGCCGCTCGGCCGCGGCCGGGATGCCGGTCTCCTGCAGCAGCTTCACCGCCCGCGCGCGCGCCTGCTCGGCGCTGACCGGCAGGTGCGTGAGGATGGTCTCGGTGAGCTGCCGCCCGACCGTGTACAGCGGGTTCAGCGAGGTCAGCGGGTCCTGGAAGATGGCGCCGATGCGCCGGCCGCGGATCTTGCGCATCTGCTCGTAGGGCAGGTTGTCGATGCGCTGGCCGGCGAGCAGGATCTCGCCGCCGGCGATGCGCCCGGGCGGCTCGAGCAGGCCGATGATGGCCGCGCCGGTGAGCGACTTGCCGGCGCCGGACTCGCCGACCACGCCCAGCACCTCGCCCGGCGCGATGTCGAAGCTGATGTCGTCCAGCGCCAGCAGCGTGCCGCGGCGCGTCGGGAACTCGACGCGCAGATGGCGCACTTCGAGCAGCGGGGCAGCCATCAGCGCAGCCTCGGGTTCAGCGCGTCGCGCAGCCAGTCGCCGAGCAGGTTCACGCTCAGCGCGATCAGGATCAGCATCGCGCCGGGGAAGATGGTGATCCACCACTCGCCGCTGAACAGCACGTCGTTGCCGATGCGGATCAAGGTGCCCAGCGACGGCGAGGTCGGCGGCACGCCCACGCCCAGGAAGGACAGCGTGGCCTCGGTGAGGATGGCTGCGGCGACGTGGATCGTGGCCAGCACCAGCACCGGCCCCAGCACGTTGGGCAGCACGTGGCGGAACATGATGCGCGAGGGCTTGACGCCGATGACACGCGCCGCCTGCACGTACTCGCGGTTGCGCTCGACCAGCGTCGAGCCGCGCACCGTGCGCGCGTACTGCACCCAGCCGGTCAGCGAGATGGCGACGATCAGCACGCCGAAGGCCAGCGATTCCGGCGCGTTCGGGAACAGCGCGCGGCCGACGCCGTCGATCAGCAGCGCCACCAGGATCGACGGGAACGACAGCATCACGTCGCACACGCGCATGATCAGCGCATCGACCTTGCCGCCGGCGAAGCCCGACAGCAGCCCGAGGCCCACGCCGACGATCATCGACACCAGCACCGAGGCCACGCCGACGAACAGCGAGATGCGCGCGCCGTACATGATGGCCGACAGCAGGTCGCGCCCCTGGTCGTCGGTGCCGAGCAGGAAGGCGCGCGAACCGCCTTCCATCCAGGCCGGCGGCAGCCGCGCGTCGCTCAGGTTGACCGAGGCCAGGTCGAAGGGGTCGTGCGGCGCGACCCACGGTGCGAACACCGCGACGAACACGCACACCGCGGCGATGACGGCGGCGATCATCGCTGTCGGCGAGCGCTTGAAGCTGTGCCAGACATCGCCGTCGAAGAAGCGCGCCAGCGCGCCGGGCGCGGCGGTGACGCTGCCAGTGCCGGTGTTCATGCGATGAGGTTCATGTTCAGTGCCCGCCCGCGGGTTTCTCGATGCGCAGCCGGGGGTCGACCGCGAAGTACAGCAGGTCGACCACCAGGTTGACGATGACGAAGATCAGCGCCACCAGGCACAGGTAGGCGGCCATCACCGGCACGTCGGCGAACTGCACCGCCTGGATGAACAGCAGCCCCATGCCCGGCCACTGGAACACGGTCTCGGTGATGATCGCAAACGCGATCAGCGCGCCCAGCTGCAGCCCGGTGATGGTGATCACCGGCACCAAGGTGTTCTTCAGTGCGTGGCCGAAGTACACCGAGCGGTCGGGCAGCCCGCGCGCGCGTGCGAACTTGATGTAGTCGGTGCGCAGCACCTCGAGCATCTCGGCGCGCACCAGGCGCAGGATCAGCGCGAGCTGGAAGATCGCCAAGGTGATCGCCGGCAGGATCAGGTGCTTCCAGCCGTCGACGCTGAGCACGCCGGTGTTCCAGCCACCGAGCGACACCGTGTCGCCACGGCCGAAGCTGGGCAGCCATTTCAGCGTCACCGAGAAGATCAGGATCAGCAGGATGCCGATCAGGAAGGTCGGCAGCGACACGCCCAGCAGCGAACCGGTCATCGCCAGCTGCGAGCCGAAGCTGCCGCGCTTGAGCGCCGCATACACCCCCAGCGGAATGCCCACCAGCAGCGCGATCACCGCGGCGACGAACGAAAGTTCGAGCGTCGCCGGCAGCCGCTCGACGATCAGCGTCGACACCGGGCGCCCCTGGCGCAGGCTCAAGCCGAAATCGCCCTGCAGCGCGTTGACCGCGAAGTGGGCGAACTGCACCGGAAACGGCTGGTCCAGCCCGAGATCCTTGCGCAGCGCCTCACGCTGCTCGGCGGTGGCGTCCTGGCCGAGCATGCTGGCCACCGGGTCGCCGACGTACTGGAACAGCATGAAGGCGATGAAGGCCACCGACAGCATCACCACGAAGGCCTGGGCGAGGCGGCGCAGGATGAAGGCAAGCATGCGGTCGGGACGGGATGGGGGAAATCAAAGGGCGCAGGCGCGGCGTCGCGATGATCGGCAAACTGCCGCGCCGGCGCCAGAAGGGAAAACCAACGGGTGTTGTGCCGGCGACGCTGCCGCCCGGCGTGAGTTGCACCAAAAAAAAGCCGCCCGAAGGCGGCTTTGACCGATGCGGGAAGCTGCCTTGCGGCAGCCTCGCGATCAGAAGGTGTGGCGCACGCCGAGCTGGCCGCCGGTCGAGTTGTTGCCGGCCGACAGCGCGGACGACTGGTTCGACACCGAGAACGCCGAGCGGCCATCGTTGCTGATCGACGACCACGTGGCGTACAGCGCGGTGCGCTTGGACAGGTTGTAGTCCACGCCGATCGCCCACTGCGTGGCGTCGTCGCTGTCCAGCAGATCCTTGCCGTTCGTGCCACCGTAGCTGGCCTTCACGTTCCACTGACCGAACGGCGCGGACACGCCGACGTACCAGTTGTCGCGCGCGGCCGTGCGGCCGATGCCGGCAACGGGACCGTCGGCTTCCATGTTGCCGTAGAAGCCCGCAAGCTTCATGAAACCGAAGTTCCACGAGCCGGCGATGTTCCAGGCCGTCAGGTCGACGTCGGTGCCGGGACCGGTCAGCAGCTCTTCGGTCTTGCCGTAGGCCGCAGCGATGTCGAACGGACCGGCGGCGTAGCCGATGCGGCCACCCCAGTACTTGTTGCCGTTGGCGCCTTCACCCGCGGCGATGCTGAGCTGACCGTAGAGGCCCGCACCTTGCGTGCCGCCCGGCAGCACGTACGACACCATGTTGTTGGCACGAACCAGCGTGCCGAAGGTGCTGCCCGCCAGCGCGACCTGCAGATCCCTGCCCAGCGCGATGTTGGTCGCCGCGCCGACACCGTTGGTGCCGAACGGATCGAACACCGTCCAGTTCCAGAAGGTCGGGGTGTAGTCACGGCCCAGGCGCAGCTCGCCCCACTGGTTCGACAGGCTGACGGTCGAACGGCGGTTGAAGAACAGCTGGTTGTCGGCACCGCCGTTGCCCCAGACACTGGCGTTCTTGCCGGTGTCGGCCTGCAGGCCCATTTCCAGCCAGAAGCTGGCCTTCAGGCCGCCGCCGAGGTCCTCGACGCCGCGGAAGCCGAGGCGGCTGCTGGCCATGCCGTCGGTGCCGAGCGAATAGGTGCGGTCGTCGTTGTCCACCGACATGACGTTCACGTCGACGACGCCGAACATCGTCACCGACGACTGCGCCGAAGCCGCGCCGGCGAACGCGCCGAGGGCAGCCAGAGCGAGAACAGATTTTTTCATTGCAACTTTCTCCTAGGTTAATAACGAAGACCTGATCGATTCGCGGGTTGCGGGGTGATCAGACCTAACCCCTCATCGGAAGTTGATGGGATTGCACCAGACCGCCGCGCTGCTGGCAAAGGTTTGCACCGTAAACACCCCGGATTTGTTGTCTGGGCACAACGAGACGCAGGCAACTCGCCACCCGGACCGGCTCGCCACCCCAAAGCAAGACACGTGCCTCGATTCGGCCGGCCGCAACGGCGGCCGGGCCGGCGCAGCGCCGATAATGGCCGCGAGCAAGCTGCACGTGCAAGGAGAGGTGAGAGATGTCACGCGTGGATCAAGTGCTGACCTGTGCCGACAACGCGCTGCGCACGCTGTCCGGCGCCTACGTGGCGTCGCGCGCGGCGCCGGCGGCCGGCGATGGCGAGGCGGAAGGCCTGCCCCCCGAACAGCGCCGGCTGTCGGCCGCGCTGATGCGCGTGAACCATGTCGGCGAGGTGTGCGCGCAGGCGCTGTACAACGCGCAGTCGCTGGCCACCGACGATGCCGCGCTGCATCGGCAGTTCGCGGCGGCCGCACGCGAGGAATTCGACCACCTGGCATGGACGCGGCAGCGGCTGCAGCAGCTGAACGATCGCCCCAGCCTGCTCAACCCGCTGTGGTATGCCGGCGCCTTCGGCATCGGCTTGCTTGCCGGCCGCCTGGGGCCGGGCATCAGCCTGGGCTTCGTCGCCGAGACCGAAGACCAGGTGGAACAGCACCTGCACGGCCACCTCGACCGGCTGCCGGCGTCGGACCAGGCCTCGCGCGCCATCGTGCAGCGCATGATGGAAGACGAGGCGCGCCACGCCGCCGATGCGCGCGCCGCCGGCGCCGTCGAGTTGCCCGCCCCGGTGAAGCTGGCCATGCGGCTGGCAGCCAAGGTCATGACACGCACCGCCCACCATGTCTGAAACTTCGATCCCCCCGCTCGACCGCCGCCGCGCCGCGCTGCTGCTCGCCACGCTGGCGCTGGGCGGCTGCACCAACCTGCCGTCGACCTCGCCGTTGAAGGCCGTCGAGCTGTCGAGCACGCCGCTGCTTGGCAAGTTCGTCTGGCGCGACCTGGTGACCGAGAACCCGGACGCCGTGAAGCCGTTCTATGCGGCGCTGTTCGGCTGGCAGTTCGAGGAAGCCCGCGCGCTCGGCGCGCCCTACACGCTGATCAAGTCCGGCGGCCAGTACATCGCCGGCATCAGCCGCACGCAGCGGCCGCGGCCCGACCAGCCGGTGTCGCAGTGGCTCAGCTTCCTGTCGGTGGCCGACGTGGACCGCGCCGCCGAGCAGACGCGTGCGGCCGGCGGCAGCG
>DAORHX010000081.1:0-12036 GCA_035438245.1 Rubrivivax sp. | reverse complement strand
CCGAGGGCCCGCTGCCGGCTGCGCCCCCGACGCCCTGTCCACTGTCGCCCCCTTGCCCTCCCGCCCCCACGCCGGGCTCGCCGGCGCGGGAAGCGACCTCCGAAGAGGCGCCACAGCCCACGAGCGACGACTATGTCGTCAACGGCGAGAAGATCTTCATCACCTCGGGCATGCGCGCCGACTGGATCACCACGGCGGTACGCACCGACCCCGATGCCAGGGGCGCGCGCGGCATCAGCCTGCTGCTGGTGCCCGGCAGCAGCCCGGGGCTGAGCCGCACGCGGCTGGACAAGATGGGCTGGCACAGCTCGGACACGGCACAGCTGCGCTTCGACAACGTGCGTGTGCCGGCGCGCTACCTGCTGGGGGTCGAGGGCGAAGGCTTTCGCGCGGTGATGAACAACTTCAACGGCGAGCGACTGGGCATCGCCACCGGCGCGCTGGGTTATGCCGAAGCCTGCTACGACGAGGCGCTGGCCTGGGCACAGCAGCGCAAGACCTTCGGCCACGCGCTGGTCGAGCACCAGGTGGTGCGCCACAAGCTGGTCGACATGCAGCAGCGCATCCGCGCCACCGCCGCGTGGCTGGAGCAGCTGGCCGCGCGCGCCGACGCCGGCGACATGGGCGCGGACTGGGTGGGCGAGGTCTCGACGCTGAAGAACCAGGCCACGCAGACGATGCAGTTCTGCGCCGATGCCGGCGTGCAGATCCTCGGCGGCATGGGCTACATGCGCGGCACGGTGTGCGAGCGTGTCTACCGCGAGGTCAAGGTCATGATGATCGGCGGCGGCACCGAGGAGATCATGAAGGACCTGGCCGCGCGGCAGTGGGGCATCGTGTGATCACAAGCGCGAAGGATGTCGCCATGCCGCTCGGGTATCGTTCTTCGCGTCCAAGGCGGCACAGGCCCCTGCAGCATGGCACCCTGCCCGAGGCGACCGACCGCGACGAAACCATTGCCGAGGAGGCTGCTGCATGAATGTTCCGTCCGATGTCGTCTCTGCGTTCACGCCGACCGGCAAGCTGCGCGCGTCGATCAACCTCGGCAACCCGATCCTGGCCAACGCCGACCCCGTTTCCGGCGTGCCCAGCGGCGTGTCGGTCGACCTGGCGCGCGAACTCGCCAGGCGCCTGAACGTCGACCTCGAGCTCGTGGTCTTCGACACGGCCAGCAAGGCGGTGCAGGCCGTGACCGACGAACTGGCCGACATCGGGTTCTTCGCGATCGACCCGCTGCGCGGCGCCGGCATCGCCTTCACCGCCGCCTACGTGCTGATCGAGGGCTGCTATCTGGTGCGCGAGGATTCGCCGCTGCGCGCCAACGACGAGGTCGACCGCGCGGGGCGCACGGTGATGGTGGGCAAGGGCAGCGCCTATGACCTGTTCCTCGGCCGCGAGCTGAAACAGGCAACGATCCTGCGCTCGCCCACCTCGCCTACCGTCGTCGATACCTTCGTCGCCGAGCGCGCGGACGTTGCCGCCGGTGTCAAGCAGCAGCTCGAAACCGATGCCAAGCGCATCGGCGGCCTGCGGCTGCTGCCCGGCCACTTCATGGTCATCCAGCAGGCGATGGGCTTGCCGAAGGGCCGCGGCGCCGTGGCCGCGGCGTTCCTCGCCGCGTTCGTCGAGGAGACGAAGGCCAGCGGCTTCGTTGCCGCGGCGCTGGCGCGGCACGGCATCGAAGGCGCGTCGGTCGCGCCGGCCGCCGTCGCATGAAGCGACGCAGGGTGTGAGCGTTCTATGCGCGGGGCCGCGCCCGCACACCAGCCGGCGGACTTGCGGATTCGCGCCGGCCGGATGCGTAATATCGGCTTCGCGCCGATTCGAGGCGCAGGAGGACACGCATGAACGCCCCCGACAAGCTGAGCCGACACCCCGTCCCGCTGGCCGATACCCATGAGGTGATCAACGTCGGCAGCGAGCTGCTCGACTACGACATGTACCGCCAGGACGCCGCGCTCGTCGAGGCGGTGCGCCGCGAGGGCGCGGGCTGGGCCGACGCGGCGCTCGGCGACTTCGGTCGCCTGGCCGGCTCGGCCGACTACCTGGAGCTGGGCGTGCTGGCAAACCGGAACCCGCCCGAGCTCGACACGCACGACCGCTTCGGTCGCCGTGTCGACCTGGTGAAGTTCCACCCCGCCTACCACCAGCTGATGCGCAGTGCCATCGAGCATGGCATCCACGCCTCGCCGTGGGCCGAGCCGCGTGCCGGCGCCCACGTGGCGCGCGCGGCGCGCTTCTACATGCAGGCGCAGGTCGAGGCCGGACACGGCTGCCCGGTCACGATGACCTTCGCGTCGGTGCCGGCGCTGCGCACCACGCCGGCCCTGGCCGAGGCCTGGCTGCCGAAGATCACCGCGCGTGTCTACGACCCGCGCAACCTGCCCGATGCGCAGAAGCAGGGGCTGACGATCGGTATGGCGATGACCGAAAAGCAGGGCGGCTCCGACGTGCGCGCCAACACCACGCGCGCCGAGCCGCTGGGCGGCGCGGAAGGCCCGGGCGCGGCCTACGAGCTGGTCGGCCACAAGTACTTCGTCTCGGCACCGATGTGCGACGCCTTCCTGGTGCTGGCGCAGGCGCCGGGGGGGCTGAGCTGCTTCCTGCTGCCGCGCTGGCGCCCCGACGGCACGAAGAACCCGCTGCAGGTGCTGCGCCTGAAGCGCAAGATGGGCAACGTCTCCAACGCCAGCAGCGAGACCGAACTGCGCGGCGCGCTGGCCTGGATGGTCGGCGAAGAGGGCCGCGGCGTGCGCACGATCATCGAGATGGTGGCGATGACGCGCTTCGACTGCATGATCGGCTCCAGCGCCGGCCAGCGCGCCGCGGTGGCGCAGGCGCTGCACCATTGCAGCATCCGTTCGGCCTTCGGCAAGGTGCTGAACCAGCAGCCGCTGATGCGCAACGTGCTCGCCGACCTGGTGCTCGAGCACGAAGGCTCGCTGGCGCTGACGATGCGGCTGGCGCGCGCCATGGACCACCGCGACGATGCGCACGAGGACGCGCTGGTGCGGCTGGTCACCGCGGTCGGCAAATACTGGATCTGCAAGCGCACGCCGCAGCACGCGTACGAGGCGATGGAATGCATCGGCGGCAGCGGCGTGATGGAGGACAGCCCGTTCCCGCGGCTGTACCGCGAAGCGCCGGTCAACGCCATCTGGGAAGGCAGCGGCAACGTGCAGTGCCTGGACGTGCTGCGCGCGATGCAGAAGTCGCCCGAGGTGGTCGGCGCCTTCTTCGCCGAGCTGGCCAAGGCGCGCGGCGGCCAGGCGGCGCTCGACGCCTGGGTGTCGGCGCTGCAGGCCGAGCTCGAGGACCCGGCCGACCTGGAATACCGCGCGCGCCAGCTCGTCGACCGCATGGCACTGGCCATCCAGGCGGCGCTGCTGGTGCAGCACGCGCCGCCGGCCGTCGCCGATGCGTTCTGCGCGTCGCGGCTGCAGGGCGAAGGGCACCGCCAGTACGGCACGCTGCCGCGCGGCGTCGACTGCGCGGCGCTCATCGAGCGCGCGACCGTGGGGGCCTGACGGGACGCGCGTGGCCTTCCTGCGCCTGTCGGCTGCTGCGCTGCTGCTGGCGCAGCCCGCGGTCGCGCCGGCCTGCGACGCGGCCTATCCGACGTCGCTGGCCACGCCGCTGATCGGCGAGGTGCTGACCGTCGGTGCGCCGCGCAACAACGTGCTGTGGTGGCGAGGCATGAGGTGAACCGGGGGTGCGGCCGGTCCCCGCTCCTCGTGCCGGACCCGCTGGGTACAATTCCAGCTTCGTCTGACACTGCGGCGCCACGCCGGGCCTACGGCCCCGGTTCGCGAAAAGCCCGCGGCCCGTTCCGCGCCTGGCGCGCCTGCCCCTGAGGACCACCGACGTGTTCATCTCCGAAGCCTTTGCCCAGACCGCACCGGCCGCAGCCTCCGGCGGCGCCGAATCCAGCCTTCTCAGCCTGCTGCCGCTGGTGCTGATGTTCGTGGTGCTGTACTTCATCATGATCCGCCCGCAGATGAAGCGGCAGAAGGAGCACAAGGCGATGGTCGAGGCCATCGGCAAGGGCGACGAGGTGGTCATCGGCGGCGGCGTGCTCGGCCGCGTCGCCAAGGTCGGCGAGAGTTACCTGCACGTCGAGGTCGCCAACGGCGTGGAGCTGCAGGTGCAGCGCGGCTCGGTGGTGCAGGTGTTGCCCAAGGGCACCTTCAAGTAGGCCGCGGCCCGCCACCCGGTGGCGGCTCGGCCGCCGCGCAAGGAATTCCGCATGAACCGCTACCCGCTGTGGAAGTACGCGATCCTCGTCGTCGCGCTGCTCGTCGGCCTGATCTACACCGCGCCCAACTTCTTCGGCGAGGCGCCCGCGGTGCAGGTGTCCAGCGCGAAGGCGACGCTGCGGCTCGAAGCGAGCTTTGCGCCGCGCGTGCAGCAGTTGCTCGAAGAAGCCGGGCTGAACCCCGACTTCGTGCAGTTCGACGGCAACTCGGTCAAGGCGCGGCTGCCCGACACCGACGCCCAGATCCGCGCCAAGGATGCGCTGACCAGGGCGCTGAACCCGGACCTGGCCAACCCGAGCTACATCGTCGCGCTGAACCTGCTGTCGCGCTCGCCGGCCTGGCTGACGGCGCTGCACGCGTTGCCGATGTACCTGGGGCTGGACCTGCGCGGCGGCGTGCACTTCCTGATGCAGGTCGACATGAAGGCGGCGCTGACGCGCAAGATCGACTCGCTGACCGGCGACGTGCGCACGCTGCTGCGCGACAAGAACATCCGCCACGCCGGCATCAGCCGCGACGGCGAGATCCTCGAGCTGCGCTTTCGCGAACGCGAGACGCTGACGGCCGCGCTGGCCGTGCTGAGCGACCAGCTGCCCGACCTGCAGTGGGTCGAGTCGGCCGACGGCGGCGACCTGAAGCTGCGCGGCACGCTCAAGCCCGCCGCGGCGCGGCTGGTGCAGGAGCAGGCGCTGAAGCAGAACATCACCACGCTGCACAACCGCGTCAACGAGCTCGGCGTGGCCGAGCCGGTGATCCAGCAGCAGGGGCTGGATCGCGTCGTCGTGCAGCTGCCCGGCGTGCAGGACACGGCCAAGGCCAAGGACATCATCGGCCGCACCGCCACGCTGGAGGTGCGCATGGTCAACGAGAGCGTCGAGGCGCGCGAGGCCGAGCGCGGCAGCGGCCCGGTACCCTTCGGCAGCGAACGCTACCTCGAACGCAACGGCGCGCCGATCATCGTCTTCCGCCAGGTGGTGCTGACCGGCGACAACCTGACCGACGCGCAGGCCGGCTTCGACGGCCAGACGCAGGAGCCGGCGGTGCACCTGACGCTGGACGCCAAGGGTGCGCGCATCTTCCGCGACGTGACGCGCGAGAACATCGGCAAGCGCATGGCGATCCTGCTGTTCGAGAAGGGCAAGGGCGAGGTCGTCACCGCACCGGTGATCCGCAGCGAGATCGCCGGCGGCCGCGTGCAGATCAGCGGGCGCATGACCACCGCCGAGGCCGCCGACACCGCGCTGCTGCTGCGCGCCGGCTCGCTGGCCGCGCCGATGGAGATCATCGAGGAGCGCACCGTCGGCCCGAGCCTGGGTGCGGACAACATCGACAAGGGCTTCAACAGCGTGATCTACGGCTTTGCCGCGATCGCGTTGTTCATGTGCGCCTACTACGGCCTGTTCGGCATCATCTCGACGCTGGCGCTGGGCTTCAACCTGCTGCTGCTGGTGGCGGTGCTGTCGATGCTGCAGGCCACGCTGACCTTGCCGGGCATTGCCGCCATCGCTCTGACGCTGGGCATGGCCATCGACGCCAACGTGCTCATCAACGAGCGCGTGCGCGAAGAGCTGCGCGGCGGTGCGCCGCCGCAGCTTGCCATCCACAACGGCTACGACCGGGCCTTCGCCACCATCCTCGACTCGAACATCACGACGCTGATCGCCGGCGTCGCGCTGCTCGCCTTCGGCTCCGGGCCGGTGCGCGGTTTCGCGGTGGTGCATTGCCTGGGCATCCTGACCTCGATGTTCTCGGCCGTGTTGTTCTCGCGCGGCCTGGTGAACCTGTGGTACGGGCGGCAGAAGCGGCTGAAGTCGGTGTCGATCGGCCAGGTCTGGAAGCCCGATGACGCGGGCAAGACCACGGCGAGTGCCTGACCCCCGTTGCGCTGAATAGGGATTCAGATGGAGTTCTTTAGGATCCGCCGCGACATACCGTTCATGCGGCATGCGCTGGTGTTCAACATCGTCTCGCTCGTCACCTTCCTGGCGGCGGTGTTCTTCCTGTTCACGCGCGGGCTGCACCTGTCGATCGAGTTCACCGGCGGCACGGTCATCGAAGTGGCCTATGCGCAGCCGGCGGACGTCGCCAAGGTGCGCGGCGCGGTCGAGGCGATGCAGCTCGGCGACGTGCAGGTGCAGAACTTCGGCAGCGCGCGCGACGTGCTGATCCGCGTGCCGCTGCGCGAGGGCGTCAACCAGGGTGAGCTGGTCGGGCGCGTCTTCGACACGCTGTGCCGCGCCGAGGGCGGCACCATCGAGCAGCGCCAGGGTGTCACCGACAGGGGCGAAGCCATTGCCAAGCAGGCCTGCGCCGCCGGCGCCGCCGAGCCGCTGGCGCTGCAGCGCAGCGAGTTCGTCGGCCCGCAGGTCGGCAAGGAGCTGGCGGTGGACGGCGCGATGGCGCTCGGCTTCGTCATCGTCGGCATCGTCATCTACCTGGCGCTGCGCTTCGAGTGGAAGTTCGCCATCGCGGCCATCATCGCCAACCTGCACGACGTCATCATCATCCTCGGCTTCTTCGCCTTCTTCCAGTGGGAGTTCTCGCTGGCGGTGCTGGCGGCGGTGCTGGCCGTGCTCGGCTATTCGGTCAACGAGTCGGTGGTCATCTTCGACCGT
The DNA here is from genome assembly GCA_035438245.1 of Rubrivivax sp. GTDB lineage: Bacteria > Pseudomonadota > Gammaproteobacteria > Burkholderiales > Burkholderiaceae_C > Rubrivivax. Next base: position 5,165 of record DAORHX010000081.1, on the reverse strand, counting down.
ATCCGCGAGACCTTCCGCCGTTGGCGCAAGATGAACACGCACGAGGTCATCGACCATGCGATCACCAGCACCATCAGCCGCACCATCATCACGCACGGCTCGACGCAGATGATGGTGCTGTCGATGCTGATCTTCGGCGGGCCGACGCTGCACTACTTCGCGCTGGCGCTGACCGTCGGCATCCTGTTCGGCATCTACTCGTCGGTGTTCGTGGCCGCGGCCATCGCCATGTGGCTGGGCGTCAAGCGTGAAGATCTGGTCAAGGCCGGAGCGAAGGAGATCGACCCCAACGATCCCAACAGCGGGGCCGTGGTGTAGAGTGGTCCGCATCGCGAGGTAGCCCCCTTCGACCTCATGGCACACAGCGCAGGTCACGCCGACATTGCCGAGCAGGCGCGGCGCATCTACGCCGAACAGCTGGTCAAGGGTCTGCCGGCGCTGGTCAACTCGCTGGCGGCGACGTCCAGCCAGCTGCTCGACCAGCCGTCCGAGCATGCGCGCTTCATGCGCCGGCGCGAGCTGGTGCACGAGCTGAAGAAGGGCGCGGCGACCTGGCACAAGACCATGGTCAACAGCCTGCGCAATGCGCTGCTGCATGGCGTGTCCGCCACGCGGGCCTCGGATCTGCCGCCGCCCGGCACCGGCGGCGGGCCGCTGTCGCTGGTCGACGACGACACGATCGAGCGCGAGATCCTGACCTCGCGGCTGGCGCTGGCGGTGATGGACCAGGCGGCCTCCGAATTCACCGACCTGCGCGCGCGCATGTCGGCGCTGGAGCGGCGCGAGGAGCTCGACGCGCAGGACATGCTGCGTGCCCACGTGCTGGCACGCATCGTCGTCGATGCCTGGCGCGCTGCCGGCTGCAGCCTGGACAGCTGGCGCGAACTGCAGTTGAACCTGCACGAGGAACTGGCCAGCCTGGTCGAGGAGGCGTATCACGAGACCAACCGCTGGCTGGTCGAGCGCGGTGTGCTGCCCGAGGTCGACCTGCACCCGTACATCCGGCGCTCGCGCAGCGTGCCCACCCAGCCCGGCGCGTTGTCCGGCGGCGGCCATGCCGGCTCCGGCCCGAGCTCCGGCTTCGGCCAGGGGCCGGGGTCGGCGCATGGCGGTGGCGGTTCGGGGCACGGCTTCGAGGGCCATGGGGGACACGGCAGTGCCGCGGGGTCCGGCTATTGGGCAGGGTCGCAGGGCGGCAGCAGCTCGAGCGACGGGGGCCTGCGCGGCGTCGGCGAAGAAACGCGGCTGATGACGCGCACCGCGCCGCTGGCGCGCAGCGGAGAGCACGCCGAGGCCGTGCTCGTGCGGCTGAACCGGCTGGTCGGTCGCCATCTGCCTGCCTTTGCCGACACCAACCGTGCGCCGCAGCCGCTGTCGCCGGGGCTGGCTCAGGCCATCGACCAGGCGCAGCAAGGCATCCGCCGCCGCGTCGACAGCGGGCCCAAGCGCGGCGGCGAGCCGACCGTGACCACGCCGGCGCTGTTGGAGGAACTGCATCAACGCAAGCAGGCGCTGAAGCAATCGGCCGCCACGCCGCAGGAACGCGCCACCATCGAGATCGTCGCCTTGCTGTTCCAGAGCATCCTCACCGAGGACCGCATTCCGGCCAGCGTGCGCGTGTGGTTCGCGCGGCTGCAGATGCCGGTGCTGCGCGTGGCCGTCACCGAACCCGACTTCTTCGCCACCGTCGATCACCCGGCGCGGCGGCTGATCGACCGCATGGGCGCCTGCGTGATGGGCTTCGACACCTCCACGCGCAGCGTGGGCGACGCGCTGGAGAAGGAAATCAAACGCGTCGTGCAGGTGGTCGAGGCCTATCCCGACACCGGCCGGCGCGTCTTCCAGACCGTGCTCACCGAGTTCGAGAAGTTCCTCGAGCACTACTTCAGCACCGAGAACGAAGCCACGCGCAAGGGCGTGTCGCTGGCGCAGCAGGTCGAGCAGCGCGAGACGATGGCGATTCAGTACACGATCGAACTGCGCCGCATGCTCAACGAGGTGCCGGTGCAGGAAAGCGTGCGCGCGTTCCTGTTCCAGGTGTGGGCCGACGTGCTGGCGACCACCGCCGTGCGCTACGGCGCGCAGAGCGAGGAGACGCGGGCCATGAAGCGCGCCGCGTCCGAGCTGATCTGGTCGGCCAGCGCCAAGGTCACCCGCGAGGAGCGCGCCGAGGTCATCCGCCGGCTCACGCCGCTGCTGAAGACGCTGCGCGACGGCATGTCCTCGGCCGGCATGGACCCGGTCAAGCAGGACGAGCACATCCAGATCCTCAACAACTCGCTGGCCGCGGCCTTCACGGCGAAGGCGCCGGTGATCCCGCAGGACCGGCTGCAGGAACTGACCGAGCGGCTCGAATCGCTGGAGGAGCTGCTGCCCGACGCGGCGGAGGTGACGATCGACGATTCGATCGTCTTCGACCTGTCGGGCCACGAGAGCTCCGAACTCGAAGTCGTCGCCGAAGGCGGCTCGATGCCGACGCCGGCGATGATCGCGTGGGCGCGCGAGCTGCAGGTCGGCGGCTGGTACATGCTCGACTACCGTGGCCGCAACGAGGCGGTGCAGCTGGCCTGGCTGGGCCTGCGCAAGCAGCTGTCGATGTTCGTCACGCCGCAGGGGCGTTGTGTGCTGTTCCAGCAGCAGCGGCTGGCGTCCTTCCTTCAGGCCGGACAGCTGCTGCCGGCGCAGGACGAGTCGCTCAGCGTGCGCGCCACGCGCAGTGCGCTGGCCAAACTGGACGTCGACCCGTCGCGACTGCTGAACTGACGCGCGGCGTCAGTGGATCAAGCGCTCTTCGGGCGCGACGAACAGCTCGTCGAGGATCAGCGCGTCGGGCTCTTCGCCCAAACTCCAGAAGACCATCAGCACGATGATCTTCAGGTCGTCCAGCGGCATCGGCCCGTCACCGATGGCGGTCGCACGGTCGAGCACCATCTCGCGCATCGCCGGCGGCAAGACGCCGGCCGATTCGAGGAAGCTGATGAAGCCGATCGATTCGTCGCCCAGCAACTCGCGCTCGGCGTCGGAATAGACGCGCAGGCTCTTCGCGCCCTGCTCGCCGGCGCAGGACTCGGCACTGCTGGCCAGGCCGTCCAGCCACTTCAGCGCGTCCTGGATCTCGTCGCTTTCGAAGCCGACCGCAGACAACTTCCTGGACAGCTGCTGGTGGCTCGGACAGGCGTCCGGGCGCCAGTAGTTTTCGTAGAGATACACCAGCACGTCGAACATGAAACCACTATAGCGCACCCCGCTGGCGCAGTGCGCGCGGTTACTCGATGCCCTTTCAGGCGTGGCTGCGACGCTGGTACAGGCCGCCGGGCAGCCGGGCGACACGGTCTTCGAGTTCCAGTTGGAGCAAGTGAGCGCTCAGTTCCTGTGCGCTCCAGCCGGTGCGGGCGCACAGCGCGTCCAGCGTCGCCGGATCGTGGCCCAGCGCCTGCAGCACCGGGTCTTCGCGACCGGCCGGCGTCGCCACCGGGCCGGCAGCGGCGGCCGTGGTGCCTTGCAGCTCTTCGATGATGTCGTCGGCGCTTTCCACCAGCTTCGCGCCCTGGCGCAAGAGCATGTGGCAGCCGCGCGACAGTGGCGAATGGATCGACCCCGGCACCGCGAACACCTCGCGTCCGTAGTCCGCGGCCTGCCGGGCGGTGATCAGCGAGCCCGACTGCAGCGCCGCCTCGACCACCAGTGTGCCCTGCGCCAGACCGGCAAGGATGCGGTTGCGCATCGGGAAGTGCTGCGGCAGCGGCGGCGTGCCCGGCGCGAATTCGCTGACCAGCACGCCTGCCGCGGCGATGCGGTGCGCCAGCGCGCGGTGCCGCGCCGGATAGACGCGGTCGAGCCCGGTGCCGACCACGGCCACCGTGCTGCCCGGGCCGTCCAGCCCGCCCTCGTGCGCCGCGCCGTCGATGCCCAAAGCCAGCCCGGAGACGATGGTCCAGCCCTGCCGGCTGAGGTGTGCCGCGAAGCTGCGCGCGTTGTCCAGCCCTTGGGCGCTGGCGTTGCGGCTGCCGACGATCGCCAGGCTGCGCCGCGACAGCAGCTCGGCCCGGCCTTGCACGTACAGCAGCAGCGGCGGATCGGGGGTCTGCAGCAGCAGCGGTGGATAGTCTGCGTCGCCGACGGTCAGCGCGCGGCGCTGCTCACCACCGTCGAGCCAGTCGCGCGCGGCGCGCAGGCGCTGCGGCAAGTCTTCGGGTTCGTCGTCCAGCGCCTGCGCGGGCGCCGCACCGACCAGCTGCTGCCGCGCGGTGCGCGACGCCTGCAACACTTGACGCGCCGAGCCGAAGGCGGCGAGCAGCCGCCGTGCGCCCTCGCGGCCCAGCCCCGGCGTTTCCAGCAGCCGGAACCAGGCGTCGAATTCGTCGGCGTCGAGCACGCCGGACCCCGACGCTCAGGGCTGGGTGAAGGAGTCGCCGGGGAAGACCGGCACGTTGACCGACAGGATCAGCGCGTACGAGGTGCGCTCGAAGACGCTGAACACGAACAGCAGCCCGTTCTGCTCGTTCGGCATCTGCAGCACCGTGCGTTCGCCGTCGATGCTCTTCACGCGGCGGTCGCCCTGGCGCCACAGCGCGAGCACATGACCGCGCTCGACGCCGTCGCGTGCACCGCGGTTCAGCGCGACGATCTGGTTCTGGCCGGCGCTCAGCGCGTCGCCGTAGATCTGCAGCACGCGCCCCGACATCGGCCCATTCGGATGGTGCGGGGCGTAGGCGTCCAGGTCGCGCGTCGGCAGCGGCGCCAGCCGGTCGCCGACGCTGACTTCCATGCGCACCGACTGGATCGACACCGTCGCCGGCACCACCACCGGCTTGCCGCTCGGGTCGGTCGCATGCGCGCCAGGGCGCACGAACTCGGCGGTGCCGACATAGCGCGCCTCGTAGCCGAGCAGCTCCTTGGTGTCGAAGTCGTACAGCGGCTGCGGCTCGCGGAACAGCCGGTAGCCCGAGGACTTGCCGATGTCGCCGAGCACGTAGGCCAGCTGGCCCTGCGACATCGAGACATACCCTTCCTGCGCGCCGACGATGCGCGGCGCGCGCGCCAGTTCGTCGTCGTTGAAGATCACGGCCTCGGTCAGGAACGGCCCGATCAGATGCAGCGGGATCGAGCCGATGGCGCCGCTGTCGAGCACGTTGCTGCGCACGCGCGGCGACAGCCGCACCGTG